>JAIXVP010000417.1 GCA_027482905.1 Opitutaceae bacterium | reverse complement strand
GCGGCGCGCAGGGAGGCGAACGCGAGCAGGCAGAACAACCCAAAGGCGGGGGCGAACTTCATGCGGAACGCTCGTCGCGGAGCGCGGAGGGGTCAAACAGGGGAAATGCTCACGGCCCGAAGCGCGGGGCGGATCGGGCCGCGGCGTGCGCGGAGGGATTGCGCGGCGTGGGCGGATGGGCATGGTGCCGGCATGGAAAACATCAACGCGGAGAAATCCGCCTGCGGGCTGCCCTCGCGGGTGGTCATCGACATGGCCGGGCGGGCGGTGCAGCGCACCGAGGCGGAGTGGCGCGAATTGCTCACGCCGGAGCAATTCCGGGTGACGCGCCGGCAGGGCACCGAGCCGCCGTTTCGCAACGAATACTGGGACCACCACGAGGACGGGGTGTATTTCTCGGTGGGCAGCGACACGCCGCTTTTCGACTCGCGGGACAAGTTCGACAGCGGCACGGGCTGGCCGAGTTTCACCCGGCCGGTCGAGACGCGGTTTGTGGCGACGGAGGTGGACGAGAGCCACGGCATGCGGCGGATCGAAACGCACTGCGCGGTCGATGGCGGCCACCTCGGGCATGTGTTCGAGGACGGTCCGAGGCCGACGGGACTGCGTTACTGCATCAACTCGGCCGCGCTGCGTTTTGTCCCGCGCGCGGATTACGAGCGCTGGTTGGCGGGTCGGGCCTGATCGCCTATCTCCGGCTGAAGCCGGGGCTTTACATGCCCGGAAAGCTCCCGGCATATAATTGGCGAATTCGCCCCATCTCCACGTGTCCGTCACCTATTACGTCTACCTCGCCCTCGCCATCGCCCTGCTCTGTTTTCCCCGCGGGTGGTTGCGTTTCGGAGTCCGGGTCACGCCCAAGCCGCCGCGCAAGGTCAACCAACACAAGGTCGAGCGTGATCCCTATGATCGTTCGCCCAAGCCGCTGCAGGAGATGGCCAAGTCGCGCAACTGGGTGGATTTTTTCCGCGCCGCCGCCGGCGGTTACGCGGTGATGCTGGTCGCGCAGCAGTGGACCAACGATCCCGACGCGGCGCCGACCGGTTGGGTGCTGGCGGCGGCGGGCGCGACCTGGGGCGTGGGCGCGATCGTGCAAATGGTGCGGTTGGAAGGCAGGCTGGGTCTCTTCGCGCCGGTGTTTTTTCTCCAGGGGCTGGGTGTCGGCGTGATGGGCAGCGTGATCGGCTTTATCGCCATGTTGGGGGCGTGGGCCTTGTCGCCGGTGCTGCCCGGGGTGGGGGCTTTGCTTTTCGTGCAGGGTGCGATCACGCTGTGCCTGGCCCTTATGATCAACGACGCGCAACCGGTGACCGGAATGGTCGTGGCGGGCGTCATCTGGCTGCCGGTGCTGGTCAGCGTGCTGTTGAAGAAACGCCTCACCGGTTCCTTTGACAAGAAGTTCAAGGTCGTGCCCCGAGATGGCCGGGACGACTGAGCCGGAACGGCGGAGCGGGGGATTTTTCGCCCGGGCGCGTATCTGGGCGGAGGCGACGCGGCCGCGAACCCTGCCCGCCGCGGTGGCCCCGGTGTTGGTCGGGACGGCGTTGGCGGCGCGCGAAGGCTCGGCCCGGGCCGGCGCGGCGGCGGCTTGCCTGGGCTTCGCCCTGTTGGTGCAGGTGGGAACCAACTTCGCCAACGACTACTACGATTTCCTCAAGGGGGCGGACACGGCGGAACGGGTGGGGCCGCGCCGCGCGGTGGCGGCGGGCTTGATCGCGCCGGAGACGATGCGCCGCGCCATGATCGCGGTCTTCGCGGCGGCGTTTTTGACCGGTCTTACCCTCCTCGGCTACGGCGGGTGGCCGCTGCTGGTCATAGGGGTGGCGAGCATCGCCTGCGGCGTGGCCTACACCGGCGGGCCGTATCCACTGGCCTACCACGGGTGGGGCGACGTTTTTGTTTTTGTTTTCTTCGGTCTGGTCGCGGTGGGCGCGACGGCCTTCGTCCAGGCGGGGCGGATGACGGCGGCGGCGTGGGTGGCGGGGGCGGGGGTGGGCGCGCTCGCGACGAACATCCTCGTGGCGAACAACTATCGCGACGTCGAGACCGACGCCAAGGCGGGCAAACGCACGCTCCTCGTGCGTTGGGGGCGGGGCTACGGAAGATTCCAATTCGCGGCGGCGCACGCGGCGGCGGCGACGGTCCCGGCGGTGCTGGCCGGGCTCGGCGCGTTGTCGTGGGCGGCGGCGGGCGGGCTGGCCGCCGGCGCGCTCGCGGTGGGGTGGCGGCAGGCGCGGGCCCTGGCGCGGGCGGATACGCCGGCGGCCTGCATAGTTCTGCTGGGCGACACCGGTCGCTGGCTGGCGATCTACGGCCTGGGGCTGGCGGGCGGAATGCTCTGGCGCGGCTGAACCCGGCGGCGGCGGAGCGCGGGCCGGAGCAGGGCGGCGAGACCCGCCAACACGGTGGCGGCGGCGGGTTCGGGGATGGCGGCGGGGTTGAGCACGGTGAAGTAGTTCGGCCCTGACAGCGGACCGCCGGATGTGAAGGGGGCGAGCGTCGCGCCATTCGCGAGGGCGTGGCGGGAGATGCTGCCGGAGGAGTAGTTCGCGACCAGCAGGGCGTCGCCGGCGGGGGCGAAGTCGAGACCGACGGGGAAGGACAGGCCGCTGGCGAAGGTGCTTTGCGCGGGGGCGTCCGAGGCGGGGGCGGTGAACGCCTCCACGGTGTTGCCGTAGCCGGCGGCGGCGAGGAGACGGCCGTCGGGGGTCCAGACCAGGCCGAGGGCGAAGGGCACGTTTCCGAAGGTCAGCTCGTGGGCGCCGGTGGCGGCGTCGAAGCGGGCGAGGTTGTAGCTGAAGCGGCCGGAAACGTAGAGATTGCCAGCGTCGTCGAAGGCGATTCCGGACGGGGCGGACAGGCTCGGATGGGTGGCGATCCAGCCGAAATCGCGCGCGCCGGTGGCGGCGGAGTAGCGCAGCACGGCGCTGTTGGCCTGGCTCGACACGTAGACGAAGCCGTCGGGGCGGAAAAGGAAATCGACCGGGTAATCCAGGCCGGAGGCGGAGCCGGCGAACGTGTCGACGTAGGCGCCGGTATCGGCGTGGTAGCGCAGGATCTGGTCCGAGCCGGCGCTGGCGACGTAGAGCAGGCCGTCGGGGCCGATGCGCGAGCGGTGGGGTTGGTCGAGGCCGCCGGCGGCGGAGGAGACCAGCACGACGGGCGCGGAGCCGTCCGCCTCGTAGCGGAGGATGCGGCCGAGGTTGTAGTCGCTGACCAGCACCTGGGCGCGGGCGGCGACGGCGAGGAGGCAGGAGCCGACGAGCGCACGGACGCACGCGGCCGGGACCGACGGCAGGAGGCGCGGACGGGGGAAGCGGGGAAGGCGGAGGTGTTTCATGCACCTCCTGCTACGGCGAAAACGCGCGGATGTTACCGGTCCCCGTCGATCGTCGGGGGACGGATTTGGCCGAACGCGCTCAGCGGGCCTCGGCGAAGGCGGCGCGACCGAGCGGGAAGATGGGTTTGCCGAGGCGTTGCGAGCTGATCTCCTCGAACTGAAGGCCGATCAGGAAATCGTGGGTGATGAAATCGAGAAAGTCGCGACGCGGCATGACGAGGCAGCGGGCCGGGGTGACGGCGACGATCGTGGCGGTGGCGACGCTGCTCTGGAGCAGGCTGATCTCGCCGAAAAAATCGCCCGCGCGCAGCCGCGCGATCTCGACGTCGCGTTTCCGGACCGCGAACTCGCCCTCGTGCACGATGTGGAAGAACTGGTTGCTCTCGCCCTCGCGGATGAGGGCTTCCTGCTCGGGGAATTCCTTGAACTGGCTGCGTTGGGCGAAGATGCCGGCGGCGCGCGGGCTCCAGGCGCGGGAGAGCGGGATGCGGGCGAGGAACGAGAGTTTTTGCACGGCGGTCTCCACCGCCTCGCGGGACAGGTGGGAGAGGACGAGGCCGGCGAAGTCGTCTTTCGCGATGCTGAGCAACACGGTCGGGCACGAGGCGCGCACGGTGCGGGTGCGCAGGCCGCCGCGGAGCAGGGCGATCTCGCCGAAGACCTCGCCGGCCTGAAGCTCGGCCACGACCTCGGCGCGGCCGACCGGCGGTTCGCGCACGATTTCCACCGCGCCGGAAAACACGATGTAGAGGCGGTCGCCGGCCTCGCCCTGGCGGACGATGTTGGCGCGGGCCTTGACCTCCTCGGTGCGCACGGCGGTGGCGAGCACGGCGAGGTCGGCGGGCGGCAGGGTTCGAAAAAGATGGGTGCCGGCCAGACATTCGAGGATCGATTCGGGCGCGACCACCGGTCGGCGGCGGCGGGCGGCGCGGCGGGCGAGCCAGGCGCCGACGGCGGTGCGGACATGGCGAACGGCGAACCACAGGCCCAGTCCCGCGCCGCCCGCCACCAGGGCGCTCATGCCGGCGAGCAGGACGACGGCGGTGAGGTGGGCGCCGCCGTGTTTCAGCGCCACCCGGAAAAGGTCGCCGGCGTTGGCGTGGAGCAGGGCGCAGCCGCAGAGAAAGACCAGGGTTAGCCAGACCACGCTGTAGCCGGCCGACATGAGCAGGAAGCGTTGGTCGGCGAACTTCAGCCGTGAGCGCAGCAGGATGAGGAAGAGTTGGTTTTGGGCGAACCGCAGGTCGTAGGACGTGTCGAGCCGCGGATCGCGGTAGGCGGCGCGCAGCAGCGCCATCAAGGGAGTGCGGGAAAACGGCGACAGTTGATAGAGCAACCCGGCGAAGAGCGGCAACACGAGGGGAGGGAACCAGAGCGCGGCCAGCGCGGTGGCCACGAAGAGCGGGGCGATGCGCACGAGCGCCAGGTCGATCTCGCCTTCGCGTCCGAGCATGATCGCGTCGGAATCGTCGAAGCGGAAACCCGGCAGCGGCGAGCGATAGGTCCAGCGCGGGGAGTAGATCTCACCGTCACCGGCGGCGAGCACGCTGGCGCCGGCGAGCTGGCCCAGGCTCACGCAAACGCAGACCACGAACCAGCCCAGCGCGAGATGCCAAGGGTGCGTGGGGAGTTCGAGGGTGTGGGTGGTCACGAGGATCATCGCCACGCACATCGTGGTGAGGGCGAAAAAACGCGCCAGCCGCCCGGTCAGTCGCCATGGCCAGACGGCGGAGGGTTTGGGTGGCGGCGGAAGCTGGCCGGGAGCGACGAGCACACCGGCGCGCGCGGCCTTGAGCAGAAGTTCGTAGTATTCCCGTAGCGGCGGGCTGAGGCGCTCCGACAAAAGGTCGCAGAGCACCTGCGGCGCGGTGCGCCCGTTCTCGAAACGGTCCAGGATGTCGCGTTGGGCCCGGGTCAGCACCAGATAGGTCCCGCCGGTGATGTGTTTGATCGCCACGCGGTCCGCGCGGATATCGACCACCCGCAGTCCGTCGGCGGGTCTCAGCGTCGCCTGGGAAAGGAGCGCGGCCTGATCGGCGTCGGGTTTGAGCGTCTCGGACATGCGCATGGACTTAACATGTCCGGTTGTCGTGAAAACGCCAAACACTCGCCTTCGCGCAGGATGCTTGAGCCGGGGGACTTTTGACCGTATTCTGACCGGCTCTTTTCCCTATATGCCGATCTACGAGTATTATTGTCCGAAGAACCACACCGTCTACCAGTTCTTCGCCCGCAGCCTGGCCCAGGGGCGGACCACGCCGAAGTGCCCGGACAACCCGCGCTGGGCGCTGCGGCGGGTGGTCTCGCAGTTTGCCTTCACCGGTCGGGCCCGGGTGCAGAAGGAGGCCGAGGCCGGCGCGCCCGACGGGGATGCGGCCGACGACGCGCGCATGGAGGCGGCGATGGGCGCGATGGAGAAGGAGTTCTCGGCCATGGATGAAAACGATCCCCGCGCCATGGCTCGAATGATGCGGCGCATGTCCGAGCTGACCGGCGAAAAGATCGACGGCGAGATGGAGGAGGTGGTGCGCAAGCTGGAGGAGGGCGCCGACCCGGACGAGCTGGAGGAAAAATTGGGCGCCGGCGCGGGCGGCCCCGAGGGCGGCGAGGACGATCCCTTCGGCGAAAGCCCGGGCAGCCCGCCGGCCAACGAAGCGGAAAAAAAGGAGGCCCGCATGCGTTATAAACTGCGGCGAGCCCTGACCGCTCCCCGACGCGACCCGAAGCTTTACGACTACGAGTAGAGCGTCACGCTCCCGGCATGTCGTCCCCCGAGGTCTTGTCCCGCATCGCCGCCGCGAAGGCCGCCGTCCTCGCGCGAACGGAGTTCATGCACCGTGAGTTCGGCCGGGTGGCGAGCGAATGGAAGGCCGACGGCTCGCGGGTGACCTCGGCGGACATCGCGATCTCCCGGGAAATCTTTCGCGAGCTCGGCGCGCAATTCCCGGCGGACGAGTTGCTCAGCGAAGAGCTCGGCGACGGCTCCGAGCCGATCCCCTTGCGCGCACGGTTCGCGTGGGTGCTGGATCCGATCGACGGGACAAACAACTTCGCCGCCGGCATCCCGTTTTGCGCCATCTCGCTCGCTCTGCTTGAACACGGCGTGCCGGTTTACGGGGTCATTTACGACCTCTCCCGCCGCACGCTCATGCATGGCGGACCGGGCGTCGGCGCGTGGGACGGCGAGCGGCCGGTTCGGGTCAACTCCGACACCCCGGCGGGGCGACGCACGTTGGGCTTTCACAGTCCGATGGATCGGAGCTACTCGCCGCATGCGACGCTGCTGGTGGAGCGCTACAAGATCCGCGGGCTGGGGAGCAGCACGCTGCACCTCGCCT
>JAIXVP010000144.1 GCA_027482905.1 Opitutaceae bacterium | reverse complement strand
GAACCCGCTAAATTCGGCGGAACCGGCGACGATGACAGGCGTCATAGCAGACATACCCTTGAGCACGGTTTCGGAGCTCACTCCCCAAGCGACGAAGCCAACTGCGACCGGCTCAAGGCTCAATCTTTCGTTCTTTCGGGTCCGCCTCGCGGGCCCGGCCAAATTCCTGAAGCCGCGAACTTCAGGAGTGTTAGTTGAAGCTGGACCTGACGGGGCCGCCTTTCGAGGTGGCCCCGTCTTGTTTTTGACGAAAACCGCGCTCGGACGTTGCAGTCGGCGCGCGAGCGAATTGCAGATGGTGCCATGAATCATTTTTTACGCCGCGAAACCGTCGCGGGAAGCCAGCCGACGTTTTCAGGGCGGAGGATCACCGGGTGGCTCGGTGCATTCATGCTGGGCTTGTTTGCATGGATCGCGCCGCTGCGGGCCGAGGTGACGCCGCCGGAGCGCGCGGTGGTGCAGATACTCACCTCCAGCCAGGTGCCGGTCTTCGACGCGCCGTGGCGGTTCCAGCCGGTGCGGCGATCCTCGGGCACGGGCTTCGTCATCGCGGGCGGGCGAATCATGACCAACGCCCACGTCATCGCCTGGGCCAAACAGATCCTCGTCCGTCGCTACCAGGACCCGCGCCTGCTGCCCGCCCGGGTGGTCTTCGCCGGCCATGATTGCGACCTCGCGGTGCTGGAGGTGGATGATCCGAAGGAGCTGGCGGATGTTAAACCTTTGGCCTTCGGTGAATTGCCACCGGTGCAATCGACCGTGGTGACCTGCGGCTATCCGGCCGGCGGCGACCAGATGTCGTTCACGCGCGGGGTGGTTTCCCGCATCGAGGTGCAGCCCTACGCGCATCCCGGCAACCGTGTGCTCCTCGCGGTGCAGACCGACGCGGCGATCAACCCGGGCAACAGCGGTGGCCCCGTGCTCCAGGACGACAAGGTGGTGGGCGTGGCGTTCCAGGGCATCCCCGGCCTGCAGAACGCCGGCTTTTTTATTCCGCCCGAGGTGATCGGGCATTTCCTGACCGACATCGCCGACGGCCGCTACGACGGGTTTCCGCAGGCGGGCGTGACCTTCGAGCCGCTGCAAAATCCCGCCTACCGCCGCGTGCTGGGTCTGGGTGACGACGGGCGCGGCGCGCGCGTTGATTCGTTGCGGGCCGACGGTCCGGCGGCGCGGGTGTTGCGGCCGGACGACGTGCTGCTCCAGGTGGGCGGGTATCCGGTGGGCAGCGACGGCATGATCCCGTATCGGGGCAACCGCGTCGCCGCCGGGGTCGCGTTTCAACAACCGCAGGCGGGCGAGGTGCTGAAGCTCTCCGTGATCCGCGAGGGCAAACCCCTCGATGTCGACGTCAAGATGGATGTCTACACCGGCGACCGTCTCGCGGGCCGCCAATACGACGAGCCGCCTCGCTACTTTATCTACGCCGGCCTGATCTTCACCCCGCTCAGCGCGAACTATCTCGAGACGGTCGGGCAGCTCGGGCGCGACTACCTCTGGGAGGGTTTGGCGCGACTCACGTATCAACTTTATCACCTCGAGGCCGAGGCGCCCGGGGCGGCGCGGCCCGAGCCCGTCGTGCTTTCCGGCATCCTGCCGCATGCGGTCAACGCCGACCTCGGCGTGCGCGGTCGACTGGTGGTCAACCGCATCAACGGCGTCCGCATCGAGCGGCTCGAAGACGTCCGTCGCGCGCTGCTCGAAAACCAAGGCGAGCGCCACCTCATCGAGTTTGACGGCCCGGAGAACGGTCCGTTGGAGGCGCTCGACCGCGCCGCCGCCGCCGCCGCGCACGCCGAAATTCTCCGCACCTACGGCATCGTCTCGGATCAACGCCTATGAACCTCTTCCGCCTCCTCGTCCGCGTCGTGGTTGTTTTTCTCGCCGCCGCGTCCGTCTTGCCCGCCCAGTCCGAGTGGGAAAACTCCCTCGTCACCATCGAGGTGACGTCGAAGGTCTACGATGCTTTCCAGCCGTGGAACGATCCCACCCGCGCGGTGCGCAAGCACGGCCTCGTCATCGGCCCCGGCGAGGTCCTCACCACCGCGCAGTATCTGCCGACCCATACCTTGGTGCGCCTGCAAAAGGGCGGGCGTGGCCGCTGGTATGACGCCCGCGTCACCTGGTGGGACGCCCAGTCCAACCTCGCCCTGATCACCACCGACGCGCCGGCCTTCTGGGCCGGGTTGCGGCCGGCCTCGCTGGCGGAGAACGTCTCGCGCGGTCCGGAGTTCGAGCTCATCCGCTGGCGCGATGGCAATCTGGAGGAGCGCCGGGTCGAGTTCGGCCAATTCACGGTCGGCGAGGGTGTGCTCGGCTTCGCTCCGCACGTTCAGCTGGAGGTCGCGGCCGACCTGAGCGGCCTCGGCTGGGCCGAGCCCATCGTGCGCGAGGGCCGCGTGCTCGGCCTCACCACCCACTCCAACGGCCGCGTCTGCGGCGTGTTGCCCGCGACCTTCATCCGCCGCGTGCTGGCGGCGCACCGGGCGGGGACCTTCGCCGGGCTCGGCTATTTCGACTTCACCTGGCAGCCGGGCGGCAATCCGGAGTTGCTCAAGGAACTCGGGCTCGACGGTCCCACGCGCGGCGCGGTGGTCAACCAAGCCGGACGCCAGACCGACCCGGAGAAGGCGCCCCAGCCGCGCGACATCATCCTGGCGGTGGACGGCTTCGAGGTCGATTCGGAGGGCGACTACCTGGACCCGGATTTCGGTCATCTCATGCTGGAGAACCTCGCCAACCGCGCGCATTTCGCCGGCGACACGGTGAAGCTCAGGCTGCGGCGCGGCGCGGAGGAACGCACCATCGACTACGTCGTGCCGGCGGCGCGTTTTGCAGATGAGTTGGTGCCGCGCGAGGTCTTCGGCGCTCCGCCCGCCTACCTCGTCGCGGGCGGATTGGTGTTCCAGCCGCTGACCCAGCCCTTCCTGCGCGGTTGGGGAGACGAGTGGCGGAGATACGCGCCCTTCCGGCTGCAATACTACCAGTATTCCGACGCCCCCGACCGCCGCGACTCGCTCGTCGTGCTCACGGGCGTGCTGCCGGACGCCATCAACCTTGGTTACCAGGACGCGGCCATGACCGTGCTGGACCGGGTGAACGGCCGTGTCATCGCCACCCTGGCCGACCTCGCAGAGGCTTTGAAAACGTCGTCGCCCGGCGGCGTGCATCGCTTCGAATTCATGCGCGGGCGGGACCTCCAGCGCCTGCTGCTCGACGCGGCCACGCTCGACGAGGCGACGAAGCGCGTGGTCGAGCACTACGGCCTGCCGGCGGCGGCGCGGCTTTGATCGCGCGGAACCGATTTAGCGTTTCTTAAAGATGACCTGCGGCGCGGCCTCGAGCTGGCCGCGGGTGACGCCGATCTGATTGAGTAGTTTCAGCTCGCGCCAGAGCTCGGCGCCGGAGAGGTGGCCGCGCAGGAGCTGAGCGTAAGCCCGGGCGGTGCGGAGCACCTCGGCGGGCGACTCGTCGACGAACTCGACCCGGAAGTGGCGCGCGCCGAGCGCGAGCAGGCGGTCGGCGAATTCGGCCCCGGTCTGGGCGCGGGGGTTGAAGACGGTGTTGCGACAGCCGGCGTCGGCCTTGAGCGGGAGCAGCGCGCCCACGCGGTCGCGGAGGGCGACGCGGTGTTTTTCGCAAGGCCGGCCGCAGTCGTGGTAGTCTTTTCCCTTCGAGAGGAAGGCGCAGAACACGCAGTGCTCCATG
>JAIXVP010000321.1 GCA_027482905.1 Opitutaceae bacterium | reverse complement strand
GCGCGTTTGGCGATGCGGGCCTTTTCCACTTCCAGATCGAAGTCCAACCCGGCCTGGATGGCCTGGTCCTTTTGTTCGCGCAGGCTTTTCAGTTTGGCTTCCAACGCCTTCAATTCCTCGGCGTTCTTGGCGGCCTGGGCGGTGTAGGTGGCGGTGTCCTCGGCGATGGCCTTGGTCTGGGCGTCCCACTTGGCGCGTTTTTCGTCCTCTTTTTTCTTCTCCTCGGCCACGCGTTCGGCGGTGCGTCGGTCGGCGTCCTCACGGGCCTGTTTTTCGGCCTCGGCCTTTTGCGCGGCGGCGGCGGCGGCCACCTTGGCGGCCTCGGCCTGCTCCGCGGCGACCTTGACCGCGGCTTCCTTCTTGTGGCTCACGTAGAGGCCGCTGAAGGCCAGGGTGAGCACCAGGGGGATGATCAGATAGAGCTTGTTCATGGTCGGGTCCTTATTTGGCGGCGGGCACCGGCGCGGGGGGCGGCGTGTTCAACTGCACGAGCAGGGTCTGCAGGGCCTGCACGTTGGCCTGGGCCTTGGTCACGAAGGCCTCCTGGAAGGCCTTTTCGGCCTGGGCTTCCTGGCGGGAGGCCCCGAGCTTGGTCAGGGCGGCTTGTTCGACTTCGATGTCTTTCTTCAACTTTTCAAGCTGGCGGGAGATCTTCTCCTGTTCGCGGTAGGCCTTGTCCCGGACGTCGATGGCGGCCTGGCGGGCCTCCTTGTCCAACTTGTCCTGGGCCTCCTTGGCGGCCTTGTCTTTTTTGCGTTGTTCGGCGGCGGCGATGGCGTCGGCCATGGCGGCTTTGCGGGCGGCTTGCTCGGCGTCGAGCTTGGCCTGGCGGGCGGCCTCGACCTTGGCCACCTGGGCCGCTTCGCGGGCCTTCAGGCCGTTGTGGTGGACGGTGTAAAAACCTGAAAACACCACCAGCAGGAGCAGGGGCGCGATAAAGTAGACTTTGTTCATGGTTCGGGTCCGGAAAGATTTTTTTCTCAGGCGCGGGCGCGGATGGCCTCGGCGATGGCGTTGGCGAGCGGATCGAGGGTGGCGGCGGGCACCTCGCCGCTGGCGCGGGCTTTTTCCACCCAGCCTTTGGCGTCGTCGTAGCGCTGCAGTTCGTAGGCGAGGTAGGCGAGGTAGACGTGGGCCTGGCCGGGCTTTTCCAGGCCCTTGGCGAGGGCCGATTCGGCCCGGGCGTAGGCGTCGGGCAGCTTGCCGGTGTTGTAGAGGAACTGGGCGAGGGAAAACTCGAGGGCGGCGTCCTGGGGGAAGCGGCTGCTGGCGCGCATCATGGCGTTGAGCGCTTTTTCATCCTGGCTGGTCTGCTGGTAGGCGGAGGTGAGCAGTTCCCAGTTGCGCTTCTGGTTTTCGATCGAGCCGTCGACCAGGCCTTTTTCGAGGAGGACGGCGGCGCGGGTGTATTGCTGGATGTTAAAGAGGATGGCGACCCGGGTGTAGTGGTCCTTGGGGGCGTTCAAGAAGCCGAGGGCCTGGGCGCGGTCCAGGACGAGGAGGGCGCGGAGGTTTTGGCGGCGGCTTTCCTCGGGGTCCTTGGTGTCGGCGGCGGCGGCGAGGTAGAGGGATTGGAGCTGGGACCAGGTGGTGGCGCTCTTGGGGTCGCGCAGGGCGAGGGCCTCGAGTTGTTCGGCCGCGAGGGTGTTTTCGCCGAGCTGGAGGTGGCAGGCGACCAGGAGGAGGACGAGCTGGTTGGTGGGTTTGATCGAGAGGAGCAGGCCTTCGCGGGCGTGGCCGATGGCTTCGCGCAGGCGGGGTTCGTCGGGTTTGGCGGGGTCGAGGGAGCCGAGCTGGTAGGTGAGGGAGGCGGCGAAGAGGCGGCTGTCGGCGGTGGGCTTGGGCGTCTTGGCCAGCCAGCGGCTCATCAGGTCGAGGGCGGTGAGGTAGCCGGCTTTCTGGGCGGCGGGGTCCTTGAGTTCGGCCGCTTTTTGGTAGTGGAGCTGGGCGAGCAGGTTCATCTGCTCGAGCTCGGCCGAGGCGTCGTAGAAGTTGGGGTTGTTCTGGCCGAGGCGCAGGGAGGTTTCGAGGGGGACGATGGCGTCGGTGAGTTTACCCTGGGTGAGGAGGATCTGGGCCTTGATCTGGGCCAGGACGTAGGTGTCGAAGGAGGTCGGCTCGGCCTTGGCCAGGAGGGTGTCGATGAGGGCGAGGCCCTTGGGGTAGTCCTTGGCGTCGATGAAGGTTTTGAGCTGGGCCAAGGAGCCGGAGGTCTTTTCCGAGATCTCTTTTTTGGGCAGGTCGGCCTGGGCGCGGAGGGCGGGAGTCAGGGCGAGGGCGAGGACGAGGAGGAGGCGGCGCATGGTCACTCGGCGTTGAGGCTGAAGGAGAGGGGCTGGGCGACGCGGGTGTTCACCGCGACACCGCCTTTTTTGCCCGGCTTGAACTTCCATTTGAGCACGGCCTGGATGGCCGCCTCCTCGAAGCCGGGGTTGGAGGAGCGCACGACGTAGGGGTCGCGGACCTCGCCGGCGGAGTCGACGATGAAGCCGACCACCACTTCGCCTTTGAGGCCGGAGCGGCGCATTTCGAAGGGGTAGACGGGTTTGATGCGGACCCGGGCCTCGGGTTTGTTGTCGAGCTGGGCGAGGTCGAAGATGTTGCCCAGGCTCTTGCCGGAGCCGACCGAGGGGCGGGTGTTGGTGGGGATGACGATGCTGCCGGAGGGGCGGTTGAGGCCGGGGGGCGGCGGCGCCTGGATCTGTTGGACGAAGGGCGAGTCGATGACGGCCGAGGGCACGTCGTTTTGCATCGGGGGGGCGAGGTCGGCGACGTCGGCGGGTTTGTCGGCGGAGGCGTCCTCGATGACCTCGGGCTCCTCGGGCTCGGGGGGAGGAGGGAGGTCGAGGGCGATGGTGGGCGTCTCGGCCACGACCACGACGGCCTCTTTCTTTTTAAAGAGGAAGCCGCTGGCGGCGGCTCCACCGTGGAGCAGGATGGAGACGATCAGGGCGATGATCAGGTCGCGGCTCATGGGTTAGCGGCCGGAGGCCCGGTAGGCGGTCTCGATGGTGACGGTGGCGATGCCGGCGAGGCGGACCTCGTCGAGCACCTTGATGACGTTGCCGTAGCGCGCGCGGTCGTCGCCGGAGACGAGGACGCGGGGCAGCGGCGTGTTGGCCTTGTAGTTGGCCAGGCGGGGGGCGATTTCGGCGAGGGAGATGGGTTCCTTGTTCCAGAAGGCGGCGTCGCCGTCGGACACTTGGATGACGACGGAGGTGTCTTCCTGGTCTTTCGGGGCGGCGGCGGAGGCCTGGGGGAGATTGACCGGCACCGATTGGATCTTGTTGAGCGAAAGGGTGAAGAGGACGAAGGTGGCCAGGAGGAAAAAGATCACATCGATCAGGGGGATGATCTCGATGCGGGCTTTCTTGGCCGGGGCCAGCTGGATGGGACTGCCGAAGATGGAGGACATGGGTCAGCTGGCGGGGCGGATGCGGGTTTCGATCAGGACCTTGGTGATCCCGGCCTTGCGGACTTCGTCCACCACGTAGCGGACCTGGGCGAAGAGGGCGTTTTCGTCGCCGTTGATCAGGACCTTCGGGTCCTGCTGGGTCTGTTTGTAGGCCTGGAGGCGGAGAAGGAACTGGTCGAGGGTGATGGGTTCCTTGTCCCAGCCGAGGGTGCCGTCTTCGCGGATGGAGAGGGTGACGGACGAACCGGGGTCGCGCGGTTCGCTGGTCTGGGTGGCCGGGAGGGCCACGGAGAACCCGCCGCTCTTGTTGAGCGAGAGAGTGAAGAGCACGAAGGTGGCCAGAAGGAAAAAGATCACATCGATCAGGGGAATGATCTCGATGCGCGCCTTTTTCGGTCCGCCGCCGCCGCGATTGCCGCCGCCTCCGCCTGCCATGGTGGGTGGGGGGAGGGTTGGTTAGACCGGGGCCGAGGCCTGGGCGCGGGACGACATCGGGAAGGGCGCGCGGGTGGCGGCCTCTTTTTTGATGGTCAGTTCCAGGGCGTTGGCCGCGTCGGTGATGTTGTGGCGGGCCTCTTCCACTTGCGCGTTGAGCACGTTGTAGGGGAGCAGGCCCATGATGGCGATGAGCAGGCCCGCCGCGGTGGCGATGAGGGCCTCGCCCACGCCGCCGGTGATCTTGCCCGCGTTGGCCGCGATGTCGCCGTCGCCCAGGGCGCCGAAGGTGTTCATCATGCCCAAGACCGTGCCGAGCAGGCCGAGCAGCGGGGAGATGGTGATGCAGGTGTCGAGCACCGCGATGCCGCGCTGGAAGCGGTTCAGCTCCTGGTTGGCCGCCCGGGTGAAGGCGTTGGTCAGCGAGTGCTCCCGGTGCGTCAGCGCGTAGACCAGGACCTTCGCGACGTAGTCCTTGGAGGGGGCGCCGAGGGTGACCGCGCCGTTGGCGTCACCCTTTTCCACCTTTTCCATCATCTGCTCCACCAGGGCCGTCTGCCGCCGCGACGCCTCCGTGAACATAAAGAGCACCCGCTCCACCACCGCCGTCACCGCCACAAACGACACCAGCAGGATCGGCCACATGATCCAGCCGCCGTGGACAAACAGCTCCATCGGGGACTGGCCCATCACAAACGCCAAGGGAAGATTCAGTTGCATAGGTTTAAAGAAATCGAAGGGAAATGAAGAAGGGGGAGGGAAAAGGAAGAAGCGGTAAGCAGTGAGCTTGCCAACGTGGAGAAGAGATTAACGGGAACAGAAGCGGAAGCGGTTTTCACGATTTGGCATGAATAAAAGTTCTTGGTCACAGGAACTTCACATGCCGAAGGGTTAATGAAACGGGCAGGCGATAAGAGCCGCCCCCCGGAAACGTTGCGTCGAGCCAACCTCGAAAGTCGCGAGGTGGGCTCGGCCCAAAACCTTGGAGCAACTCAGCGCCGCTCCAAGGTCGGTTCCAGCGTGAGATCGATCGCGGAACCTGCGGCGGGCTTCACCCAAGAGAAAACTCCGCTTGAATCCACGGTCGCTTTGTAGCCGGTTCCGACCAAAATCAGATGTAAGTCACCGGAGAGCTGACCGGCCGCGTTCTTATAGGGCTGGAGAAAGACGGCATAGGTTGCGTCCACGGAAGACGGGATGTTTGCCTTGATCGGGCTGCCATCCGGCAGTTTGCCGGAGAGAGACATAAGTCCCTTGGCGTCGATGACGGCGGCGAGGTTGATGCTCGCGGAAGGTTGCCCCTCCGGAACCGGGGTTTGGGGAACCAAGGTCAAAGTATATTTGCCTTTCCACGGGACGTTGACGGAAGCACGCAGGGTGCCCTCGCCTTCGGCCGCGATTCCGTCGTCACCATCCAGGGAGAGTTCGACCACCAGCGAGGAGGCGCGTGCGTCCAGGCTGAAAGTCAGGAAAAGGCCGGCGAGTTCACCGGAACGGGTGACCGAGGCCTCCGCCTCTCCTTGGTAAACCGTGTCGGGGAAGGAGAAGGTTCCCTTGAGGGTGTAGCGCTTGCCGTCCTCGAACGCGAGGCTGCCGGTATACAGACCCGAGTCGGTGACCGTCACCTGAACGCGGCCGATCACCTCGTCGGATGCGACGTCACGCAGCAAGGTATCGTAGGAACCGGCCACGCTGACGCGGAGGTTAACGACGGTGACCGTGGTCAGATAACGACCCGAGGCGGCATACACGCGAATCGAGTATTTGCCCGAATCGGAGGACTCGGCGCTGGGAATGAGGTAGGTGGAGGCCGTCGCGCCGGCGATCGCCTTGCCGTTGCGAAGCCATTGGAAACGATAGCCGCCATCCGGACGGAATTGGGAATCCAAAACAATCTGCGTTCCCGGCGCCAGAATGCGCGGTCCGGAGACCCGGGGCACGCGGACGGCGACTTCGACTTTGGCGACCGCACTGGTATCCGAACCTCCTTCGTTGGTGGCCACCACCGTATAATCGCCGGCATCGGCCGTGGTGGAGGAATTAACCGTGTAGGTGGCACCGGTCGCGTTGAGGATGTTTTCGCCGTTCTTGCGCCACTGATAGGAAGGGGCCGGCGTGCCGGTCGCCGTCACACTCAGGGTAAAGGCCGAGCCGGACCCGACCGTGACGCCGACGGGATCAGTAACAATCTGGGCGGGAACATACACGGTTAGCGTGGCAAGGGCGGAACGCACGCTGCCGGCAGCGTTGGTGGCCACCACCGAATAGTCGCCGGCGGAGTCGAGCGTCACCTCGGTCAATACCAAGGACGAATCGGTTTCGCCCTCGAGGGCGGTATCGCCCTTGAACCACTGGAAGGTCGGCGCCGGCAGACCGGTCGCCGCGACCGTGAAGGTCGCGTCGTCTCCTACGTTGACCGCCTGGCTGACCGGGCCGGATCCCTCGGGGATGGTGGGGGCCACCTGCACGGTGAGGGTGGCGGTTTCAGAGTCGATCGTGCCCGCCGTGTTTGAAACGACCACGCGATAGTCGCCCGCCTGGACGGCGGAAGTCGGGGTGATGCGAAGGGTGGCGGTGGTAGCGCCCACGATGCCATCCCCGTCGACCAAGAGGTCGTCGCCAAAATACCACTGATAACCGGGAGCCGGAGCACCAGACGCGGCAACGCGGAAAACCGCTTCCTGGCCCACGTTAACCGTGATGTCGACAGGCTGCTCCTGAATGGTCGGGGCGATGGTGTCTTCCGTGACGGTCAGGGTCGCCGAAGCGGAGGTATCCGAACCTGCGATATTGGTGACCACCACTTTGTAGACGCCGGCCGAGGCCAAGGTAAGGTTGGTCAAACTCAAGGTCCGCGCGGTCGAACCGCTGATGCCGCTGCCGTCGGAGAGGGCGACGTTATCCTTGAACCATTGGTAGGTCGGAGCCGGGCTGCCCGTCGCTTCCACCGAGAAAGTGATGCTTTCACCGGGATTGGCGGAGGACGAGGAGGGTTCGCCCGTGATGACCGGCACGGTATTCACGGTGAGGACGCCGGGGTTGGATTCGGCGGTGGCGCCGTTGTTGTTGGCCACGACGGTATAATTGCCGGCCTGATCGGGGGTGACGCCGGTCAAAACCAGGGTGCTGGTGGTCGCGCCGGAAATCGTGGCCGAATTGGCGAGCGCCACACCATTGCGACGCCATTGAAAGGTGGGATTGGCCGCGCCGGCGACGACGACCGTGAATGTCACGTTGGATCCGGCGGTGACACTCTGGCTGGCCGGGGATTCCGTGAACGTGGGGGCGACGGCACGAAGACCGTTGATCTGGATGTGATCGATCACCAGATCGCCGGTCACCTTGGCGACCAGGGTTGCGTTCGTCTGGCCGAAGAACTCGGAGATCAAATCGATGTTGAACGCCTGGAAGTTACCGCTGCCGCCGTTCGCGGTCACGGAGCCGAGGCTGGTTTCACCCACGAACCATTCTATCGAGGCGGAACCGCCCGAGGCGTTGTAGGCGGAAAAGGTAAAGTTATAGTCGTTGGGCTGGCTAAAATCCCCCGGCGTATAATCGGAAAAACCCAAAGTGTTAACCGTGATGGAAAAGTCGGTATTGGCCCCGGAGCTGAAACGCAGATGGGCGTTGTTGGCATCGCCCGGGAACATCTGGGAGCCGTTTACCATCTCGTGATTGACCGCCACCAGGTTGGGCGGCGAACCGCGCTCGACCACGATCACATCGCTCCCTCCGGTGAAATCCCAAGCGTCGGAACCATTGCTTCCGTCGAAATACAAAACACCGGTCCCGGCGGAGAAAACGTCGGCGATGCCGTTGAGCGCGTGGTTGGCTCCGGAATCATCCTCGGTGGGGGAAATCGTGTTGGAGAAATTGGAAACGATGGAACCAACGGCCGTCCCGGTGCTGCCATCCACGGAAGGAGTGCCGGCGCTGAGAAACTGGCCGAAATTCCACCCGGCGATGAGTTCTATTTCCGCCCGGGAGGCGGGAAGAGCGAAGGCGGCGCCAAGGACGAGGAAGAGCGCGGATTTGGGAAGGTTCATCGGCGGAAACAAAGAATCTGAATCAATGGTAAACAACCGGCCGCAGCGTGGACAGCTGCGGCCGGCGAGTATTCAATACAAACAATTCAAACCTCAGACGGAACGACGGCGACGGATCGCGGCGAGACCCAGCACCGCGACACCGGCGACGGCGGCGAAGGTGGAGGTCTCGGGAATGGCGGAGGCGGCGACGGCATTGATCTGAACGTTATCGATGACGATGTCGCCGGTCACGCGACCGACGAGCACGGCGTTGCTCTGGCCATAAAAGCTCGCGGGAAGATCAACCGAGAACGCGGCGAAAGCACCGCTGCTGGTGCTGGTCGTGCCATAGGAGGTGCCGTTGAAGAACCACTCGATCGAAGCGGAGGCGCCGGATCCCTTGTAGGCGGCGAAAGTCAGGTTATCGTCAAAACCCTGGCTGAAAGACGCGGCGTCGTAGTCCCCGAAGCCGACGGTGCTCAGGGCGATGGTGAAGTCGCGGACGGTGGTGCCATCGGCGACGAAGCGCAGGTTCGCGTTGTTATCGTCACCAATGTAGATATCCAAACCGTTGACCAGCTGACCGTTGATGGAGCTGATGGAGCCGACCTCGGTCACCACCACGCGGCCGGGAATCACGGTGGTGTCATCATTCAGCCAGTTGCTGGCGAGCTCGTTGTCCGCGGAGTTGAAGGCGAGCACTCCGGTCCCGGCGGAAAAAGTGCCGGGGATGGCATTTCCGCCATGAAAGACACCGGAATCCTCGACCGTCGGCCGGACGGAACCCGCGAAGTTGGAGGGGATGGAGGTGACAGATGCACCAGTGGTGCCGTCGGTGGCGACAACGCCGGCGGAGATGAACTGGCCGAAATTCCAGCCGGCCACAAGTTCAACTTGGGCGGAAGCGGAGGACAAGGCGGTGCCGAAAACGACGGCGCCACCGACGAGGGAACGGAGGGTGTGGATGTTCATGCGAATGGATATTTGAGTTTTGTGACCTGAAACCGCCACCACGCCGAGGCATGGTGGCGGCAATTTAACGAAGCAGTTTTTCTTACGAGTGCTTGCGGCGGCGAGCACCAACCACGGCCAAACCGACGAGACCGGCAAGGGCCGCGTAGGAGGTGGGTTCGGGGATGGCCACGCCATTGATCTGAACGTTGTCAAAGTTGACCGTTCCGCTGACTTGAGCGATCAAAGTCGACGTAGAGCTACCGTAGAACTCGGAAGGCAGGTCAAGGTTGTAGGCCGTCTCGTCGCTGGTGACGGTGATGGGGCTGCCGACCTGGTTGCCACCGACGAAAAAGGTGACGGAACCGGTGCCGAAAGCCGCAAACGAGAAATTATAATCGTTCGTCTGCGAATAGTTGGCCTCGTTGTAGTCTTCGAAACCGACGGTGTTTACTTGGATGGAGAAATCATTCGCACCGACCGAAGAGGTGAAACGAAGCTGCCAGTTGGCGGTCTGGCCGGCGGCGAAATCATTGGCCGTGACCAAGTTGCCGTTGACCGAGCTGTAGGATTCCGGCTGGTTGTTCACGAACACGGCGGTGCCGTCCACGTAGGCCCAGGAGTCGGAGCCGTTGGAACCGTCCCAGCTGATGACGCCGGTGCCGGCGCTGTAGGAACTGGCGATACCGGCCAAAGCGCGCTCCGGGCCGCTCGTCTCGGGCGTGGGACGGGAGAAACCAACGTAATTCGAAGCGATCGAACCCACGGCTTCGCCGGTCGCACCATTGGTGGAGGGAACGGTGTTGCTGATGAATTGACCGAAGTTCCAGCCGGCAAGCAGCTGAACCTGAGCGGACGCGGCCGCAGGAAGGGCCAGAAGGCACAGGGCCTTTTGAAGAGTTTTCATAGATAGAAAATCAGAATGCGGCCCGCGCACAGGGGCGCGGGCCGCGAAGATTTAAACCGATCGATTAGTCAACCAACAGCTTGATGCCGTCAGTATTGGTCTTGTTGATGGCGGTCCAACCGGTGGTCCACAGGGTGGTGGCGGTGCCGTTGAAGGCTCCGCGGTAGGTGGTGGGGACGGCGGGATACTTGACGTAGGACTCGGCCTGCGTGGTGCCAGTGGCGAGACCGCTGGGCGTGGCGGGACCGGCGCCGGGGCGGGGATTCAAACCGCCGGCCGCATACGAAATGCTCAGCATGTCGGCAGACAACACGCTGTTGGCGGTGGCGGGGAACAGAGCGCCCTGCAGGCCGGTGAAGCCGGTGGTGCCGGCGTTCGTGCTGGGATTGAACGTGGTGGCGACGCCGGAGTTCGGCACGTTGGACAGGGACGGGGTGGCGGTGAAGCTGGAGGACGCGGTGGAGAAGCCGTTGATGGTGGTGTTACGAATGTTCAACAGGCGGTCGGCGTAGCTCTGGCGAACGAAGGGCGAGGGAGCCACGGCGGCGGTGCTGTCGATGTTGATACCGGTGGTGGTCTCGGCGGCGGAGGTCTGCACGATGCTGTTCACGAACTCGCCACGGAAGCCACGACGGATGCGAACGCCTTCGACCAAGGGGGTGTTGCCGCCCAGGACCTGGAAGGTGGCGTTGTAGATGATGCTGTTCTGGAAGGGCTGGCCGTCGGAGGTCACGAACGCGGCGCCATCGTTGGCGTCGTCGCCGTCAACCTCGGAACCGCGGGGATCGGAGGACATCGGGTTGGCGCCGGTGGCCTTGAGACCATGGGCGACATAGATGAACTGGGAGGTGCCACGATAGCCTTGGTCGAGGTCGTAGCCGTCGTCTTCGCAGAAGGTCATCACGGCGTAAGACACGTTGACGGTGCCGCCGAAGATCTCGATGCCGTCATCGGAATTGCAATACACCTCGACGTTGCGCACGGTGGTGCCGCGGCCGACGCCGGCGAGGGTGATGCCGTTGAGCTCTTTGCCAGCGGTGATTTCATAGCCACCGTGACGGAGCGAGACGTAGTTCAGGAAACCGGAGCTGTCGTCGTCGTTGGTGCCACCGTAGAGGTTATCGTTGGTGCTGTTCAAACCCTCGAGGTAATACTGGCCCTCGACCTCGGTGCCGTCGATCGGGAGGATGTCGGTGGAGGCGTTGATCTTGGCGTTGCCGAGGAGCACGAGGCTGCCCCAGAGGGAGGAGTTGCGCAGACCGTTGCTGTTCGGAGCCAGGGGGGTGACGGCGGGATCGATGTCGAGGAATTGGAACTCGCCATTGGCGGGGGTCCAACGGTCGGGGGTGGCATCGCCATTCACATTGTAGCGGGCGCCGGTGCCGACGAGCTTGGCGGCGGCGAGGGTGGCGGGGGCGGCGGTGACACGACCGGCATCCAGCACCGCGGTGGTGAAGATGATCGGGCTGGAGGAGGTGCCGCGGGCCTGGATCTTGGAACCCTTGGTGATGATCAGCGCGCCGGGATCGGTGGCGGTGTCGTTGGACTTGGGCTGGCCGCGGATAACAACACCGGGCGCGATGTCCAAGGTGGCGTTATTCTTCACGTAGATGACGCCCTCGAGGATGTAGGGGGAACCGGCGGTGGTCCACTGTTCGTCTGCGACGATATTGGCAGTGACGTGCGTATACGCAAACGCCGAAGAGGCGGAAACAGCCATAAGGCTGGCGAGAGCAAGGATTTGCTTGTTCATGTGACTAGGTTCTTGGTGGGTTTATGGCCGCGCCGCATTAGCAGAGCGGAAAGGGATCAAAAATCGGCGGAGAGGGAGAGGCTGTAGTCCCGGCCGGAGTGGTATTCGTTGCGCACGATGACCGAGGCGGTCCGATCCGGGTCATACACGGTGCCGCGGACCGGGTCGGTCAGGTTCTTGATTCCCACGCGCAACTTGAGGTGTTTGCCGAGTTTTTGGGTCACCCCGAGGTCGACGCGATGGGTGTCGCGAACATAAAGATCGTAACCCGACTTGCCGGCGATCGTGGCGCCGCCGCCGGCGGCATAGAGCACGTCGCTGGTTACATTGAACGCCAGTGTGACGGTGGTCCCCCAGCGCACCTGGGTCCAAGTCAGATCCATATTGGCCAGATACTCCGGTTGGTCATACAGACGGCGCTCCACTTTGGTCCCGGGCGCGACCAAACCGCGCGTCACCAGATTTTGCACGACCAAGGGATGCTCCTCCACGCTGGCGTCGATATACGTGAGGTTGGTGCCAAAAGAAAACGACTCGAACAGCTCGGATACCACGCCCAGGCCGAAACGCGTCTCGAACTCGGCGCCGTAGAGCGTCGCCTCGTTCGGGTTGTTTACCCAGGTCTCGAGAGAGTCGGGCTCCAATATGCGCGGCAGGTAGATTTT
>JAIXVP010000026.1 GCA_027482905.1 Opitutaceae bacterium | reverse complement strand
TTTCCTGCTCGTGGTCGGCGGCGCGCGCGCCGAGGTGACCCTGGCGAGTCCGTTCACCGACCACCTCGTGCTGCAACGCGAACTCCCCGTGCCGGTCTGGGGCAAGGCGGAGCCGGGCGAGCGGGTGAAAGTGCGGTTCGACGGCGAGACGCGGCGGACCACGGCGGACGCCGCCGGGACGTGGCGGGTGGAACTTCCGGCGATGAAGGCGTCGGCGAAGGGACGCGAGCTGGTCGTGACCGGTTCAAAGACGAAGACGCCGCTCACGCTTCGCGACGTGCTGGTCGGCGAGGTGTGGCTGTGCTCGGGGCAGAGCAACATGGATTTCACGGTCGCGCGGACGGAGAAGTTTTACTTCGCCGGGGTGGTCAACGAGGCGGAGGAGGTCGCGGCGGCGAATCACCCGCTCATCCGCATGTTCAGCGGCGAGTGGCGGAAAAGCGCCGTGCCGGTCGAGCGGGTCGGCGGCGCGTGGCAGGTGTGCACGCCGGAGACGGCGCGGGAGTTTTCCGCCATCGGCTATTTTTTCGCCCGGCGCCTGCGCCAGGAACTCGATGTGCCGGTGGGCATCGTGAAACTCACCTTTGGCGCGAGCTGCGCCCAGGCCTGGGTGCGCCGGGAGGCCATGACGACCGACCCGCGCACGGCGGCCGAGCTGGCGAAGTTCGACGCCGAGCTGGCCGCCTTTGGCGCCGACCCGGCCAAACGAGCGAAATACGACGCGGACCGCGCGGCCTGGGAGACGGCGGCCGCCGAAGCCAGGGCGAAGGGGGCGAGGCCGCCGCGCGCGCCGCGCAATCCCAACCCGGAGCACGACCAGCACAACCCGACGGTGATGTTCAACGGCATGATCGCTCCGGTGATTCCCTACGCGGTGCGTGGCGTGCTTTGGTATCAGGGCGAATCCATCACCGGCCCGCGCGAGCTGTTCCCGGTCTGGAACGAGATGCTCATCCGCGACTGGCGGGCGCTGTGGGGGCGCGAGCTGCCGTTCTTTTTCGTGCAACTCGCCGGCTATGGCGGCAAGGGTGACATCGCCGGCAGCCGCGCGATGCAGGCCGAGGCGCTGCGTCTGCCCGCGACCGGCATGGCGGTGGCCATCGACGTCGGCGACCGGTCCGACGTTCACCCCAAAAACAAGCAGGCGGTGGCCGACCGCCTGGCGCGGCTCGCCTTGGCCCGGACCTATGGGCGCGACGTGGTCGATACCGGCCCCGAGCCGCTCTCGGCCCGCGCGGGGGCCGAGGGCGCGGTGGAGCTTACGTTCAAGTCTAACGCGGGCGCCCTGCGGGCGGCGGGTGGCGCGCCGGGCGGATTCGAGCTGGCGGGGGCGGACGGCAAGTTCGTCGCGGCGACCGGGACGCTGGCGGCCGACACGGTGACGCTTCGCGCCGAGGGGGTGGTGGCGCCGCGCCGGGTGCGGTATGCGTGGGCCAACTACCCGGAGATGGCCAACCTCGCCAACGCGGAGGGCTTGCCGGCCGCGCCTTTCAGGTTGGACGTGAGCCCTTGAACGACACCTCGGCGGTGTCGCGTTCGGCGAAGCGCAGGCCGTGCATGACCCCGCGTAGCTCGGCCAGGCCGCGCATCCGGCCGATGGCGGAGTAGCCGGGGGTGAGCGGGACGTAGTGCGTGAGATCGTGCATCATCACGTGGCCGTGGTCGGGGCGGAGCGGGAGCCGCCAGTCGACGCGGCCGGCGGCCTGGCGGCGGTCCTGTTCGTCCAGCAGCACGCGGAGCACGGCGGGCATGTCCACGTCGCCGTCGAGGTGGTCGGCCTCGTAGAAGACGCCGGAGGGTTCGCGTTTGGGGGCGCGCAGGTGGACGGCGTGGATGCGCGGGGCGAAGCGGCGGGTCATGGCGGGCAGGTCGTTGTCGGGGCGCGCGCCGAAGGAACCGGAGCAAAAGCAGAGGCCGTTGGCTTCGTGGTCGGCGAGGGCGAAGAGCGCGGCGACGTCGTCCGCGGTCGACACGATACGCGGCAGGCCGAGGACGGAGAAAGGGGGATCGTCCGGGTGGATGGCGAGGCGCACGCCGACCTCGGCGGCGACGGGCGTGACGTGCTGGAGGAAGCGGGCGAGGTTGGCGGTCAGCTCGGCGCGGCCGATGTGAGAATAGGCGGCGAGGCGGGCGCGGATATCGTCGAGGGTGAGGCCCCATTTCACGCCGGGGAAGACGTCGATGATGGTTTTGACGAAGGAATCGCGGGCGGAGTCGTCGAGCCCGGCCCACCAGCGGGCGGCGGCGGCGATTTGATCGGGGGTGAAGTCGGCCTCGGCGCCGGGGCGGCGCAGGGCGTGGAGTTCGAAGGCGGCGAATTTAACCGGGTCAAAGAGCAGGCACTCGGTGCCGTCGGGCAGGACGTGGCGCAGGTCGGTGCGGACCCAGTCGAGCACGGGCATGAAATTGTAGACGACGGTGTGCACGCCCTCGGCGGCGAGGTGGCGGAGGGTTTGGGCGTAGTTGTCCAGCAGGGTGCGGAGATCGCCGGAGCCGGTTTTGATGTCCTCGTGGACGGGGACGGACTCGACGGCGGTCCAGCGCAGGCCGGCGGCGGCGAGTTCCTCGCGGCGGGCGCGGATGGCCTCGCGCGGCCAGACTTCGCCGTAGGGGATCTGGTGCAGGGAGGTGAAGACGGCGGTGGCGCCGGCATGCCGGATGTAGGATAGCGGCACGGGATCGGCGGGGCCGAACCAGCGGAAGCATTCTTCGAGCAGAGGGAGGGAGCGGGAACGAGGCATGGACGGGATCGTGGCGAACGCGGGGCGCGCCTACTTCGCGGGGGCGAGCAGGGCGGCGGTTTGCTCGGGGGTGAAGGCGGTTTGGGTTTCGAGCCAGGTTTGGGCGGCGGCGGGGTCTTGGGCGCGCCACTCTCGAAGATGATTGTTGATGGTTTCGAGGCGGAGGGCGGGGTCCTGGATTTTGGTGTAGAGGTCGGCGGTCTGGGCGCGGGGGGCCTTGTCGTTCCAACCCCCGCCGACGAAGTCGAGCGGGGAAGGGAAGTGGGTTTGGCCTTGGGCTTTTTGTTCGAGGGCGGCGGTC
>JAIXVP010000140.1 GCA_027482905.1 Opitutaceae bacterium | reverse complement strand
TCCCGCTCCGCCGTCGGCAACGCCGTCGCCCGC
Organism: Opitutaceae bacterium; assembly: GCA_027482905.1. GTDB lineage: Bacteria > Verrucomicrobiota > Verrucomicrobiia > Opitutales > Opitutaceae > IMCC26134_A. The sequence continues at coordinate 7,442 of JAIXVP010000140.1, read as the reverse complement.
GCCCGCGCCAAACGCCGCCTCCGCGAGGGTTTCCGCGCCCACCAGACCGCCTTCCCGCCCGACGTCGATTTCATCTTCGTGGCCCGCCGCTCGCTCAATGGGCTTGAACACGCCGCCCTGCAGGAGAGATTTTCGACCCTTTGTCGGAAACTCTTCCCGAATCGTGCCGCCTGACCTCCAGCCTCCCGCTCCCGCCGCCCCCTCGCCCGGCCCGGCGGCGCGCGCCCTGGCCGTCGGCGTCCGGGCCTACCAGCTGACCGTGTCACCCGCCCTCCACGCCCTCGCCGGCCCCGGCGCCGGCTGCCGCTTCAGCCCGACCTGCTCCCACTACGCCCTCGAAGCCCTCGCGGCCCACGGCGCCCTGCGCGGCGCTGTTCTCGCCACCCGACGGGTCCTCCGCTGTCACCCTTGGGGCGCCCACGGCCCCGACCCCGTCCCGCCCCGCACCCTTTCCGCCTGATCCGCCCGCACCCGCTTTACCAAATGGATAAGAAGAACCTGACCATCGGCATCGTCTTTATCGTCGCCGCCTTCGCGACCCTCATCATCGGGGCCCGACTCCAGCCGCCGCCCGCGCCCGCCCCGCTCGGCGCCGCCCCCGCCGGCACCCCGGCGTCGGCCGATCCCGCCGCCCCCGCCGCGGTCCCCGCGCCCGCGCTCGCTTCCACCCCGACCGCCCCCAACGCCGCCTTCGCCGCGCTCACCGCGACCCGCAACGACGCCCGTGAAACCGTGCTGGCCAACGAGTTCGTCGCCGTCCGCCTGACGGATTTCGGCGGCGCCATCCAAGACGTCGCATTCAAAAAATACCCCGCCACCCAGGGCAGCCCCGAGGCCTTCATCTTTAACGAACGCCACGCCGCCCCCCTCCTCGCCGTCGGCGAACTCGCCGGCCTCGGCCAGGAAACCCGCTACGAACTCGTCTCCTCCTCCGCCTCCGAGGTCGTCTACCGCGCCGTGTTCGAGAAACGCCTCGAGGTGACCCGCCGCTTCTCCCTGCCCCACGCCACGGATCCCAAGGCCGACCCTTACCGCATCCGCCACGAGACCACGCTGCGCAACCTGACCGACGCCACCGTCCCGCTCCCTCGCCTCGTCCTCGAACTCGGCACCAGCTCCCTCGTGGGTGCGAACGACACCGGCCTCTACCTCAACGTCGCCAGCTACGACGGCAAAGACTCTGAAGTCACCGATCGCCAAGCCTTCGATCCGAGCTTTTTCGCCCGCTTCGGCGCCGGCGACCCCAACCCCAAAACCCAGATCGAACAAACCCGCCCCATCGTTTGGGCGGCGGTCAAAAACCAGTTCTTCGCGGCCATCTACACCCCGGACCAGCCCGGCCAGTCCGTGGCCATTCGCCGCGTCGAGCTGCCTCCCCTGCCCGGCGGCAGCCGCACCGACGTCGGCATCACCGCCGCCGCCCGCTTCGATCAACCCTCCCTCGCCCCCGGCGCCAGTCAGACCCACACCGGCCTGCTCTACGTCGGCCCGAAGGAATACACCCGCCTCGCGCGCTCCGACGAGTTTAAGCACCGCGAGGACAAGGTCATGCAGTTCGATCGCTACTTCTTCAACCGCATCTTCCTCTCCGGCTTGGTCGCCCCCATCCTGAATAAACTGATGGTCGGCACCCACGCCTTCGTCGGCAACTGGGGCGTCGCCATCATCCTGATGACCATCCTGCTTAAGTTGATCAGCGTCCCCTTCACCCTCGCCGCCTCCAAGTCCGCCAAACGCATGGCCAAACTCGCCGAGCCGATGAAGGCGATTAAGGAAAAGTATAAGGACAACCCCAAGAAACTGAACGAGGCCACGCTCAACCTGTTCAAGGAACACAAGGTCAACCCCGCCGGCGGCTGCATCCCGATCCTCATCACCATCCCGCTCTTCATCGGCTTCTTCGCCATGCTCCAGGGCACCGCCGAGCTGCGTTTCCAGGATTTCCTCTGGGCGCCCGACCTCTCCGGCCCCGACACCGTCTGGCGCGTGCCGGGCATCGGTTTTCCGCTTAACATCATGCCCCTGCTGATGGGCGTCACGATGATCGTGCAGATGCGCATCACCCCCCAGCCCACCACCATGGAGGGACCGCAGGTCATGATGATGAAAATCATGCCCGTCATCTTCACCCTTTTCTGCTACAACTTCGCCGCCGCCCTCGCCCTCTATTCGACCGTCAACGGCCTCTTCACCATCGGCCAGCAACTGCTGGTCAACAAATACGTGAAGGACGACGAAATCACGCCCCCGACCGCCCCGGCCGGAAAAGGTGGTAAGCCGGTCAAAAACATCACGCCGCCGAAGAAGTAAGCCGCCCGCCGTCGCCGGCCCGCGCGCCGATTTAAAAACCGCGTCCGACAGTGGACGCGGTTTTTTTGCGGGGACTCACAGCCGCTGGAGGTGGAAGCCGCCGTCCACGTCGAAACACGCGCCGGTCGAGAACGGGAAGCGGTCCTCCGCGATGGCCCGCACCGCGCGACCGATGTCCTCCGGCTTGCCCCAGCGGCGGATCGGCGTGATGCCGCGTTCATCTTGGAGAATCAGCTTGTCGTATTTCTCCTTCACCCCGCCGGTCATGTCGGTCGCGATCACGCCCGGGCGGATCTCGTAGACGTTGATGCCGTCGTTCGCCAGGCGGTCGGCGAAGAGCTTCGTCATCATCGCCAGCCCCGCCTTCACCATGCAGTAGTCGCCGCGGTTGATCGACGCGGTGTAGACCGAGATGGAGGTAACGTTGACGATCCGCCCGCGAAACCCTTCCGCGTCCGGCGCCTGCGCGATCATCTGCTTCGCGACGAGCTGCGAGAGGAAAAACGGCCCCTTCAGATTGATCGCGAAGAGCCGGTCGAAACTCTCCTCGCCCGCGTCCAGCAGGTCCGCCCGCACCTTGGGCGCCACCCCGGCGTTGTTCACCAGCAGGTCGATGCGGCCGAAACGCGCCACCGTCTCGGCGACCAGGCGCTCGCGGTCCGCCGCCACCGCCACGTCGCCCTGCACGATGAAGCCGTCCCCGCCCGCCGCCCGCACCAACTCCAGCGCCTCGGTCGCCGCCTCGGCGTTGCCCGCGTAGTTGATCGCCACCCGCCCGCCGGCCTTGGCGAGCTCGATCGCGATGCCGCGGCCGATGCCGCGTGAGGCGCCGGTCACGAGCGCGGAGAACTTAGGGGCCGGGTGGGCGGAGGGGTTGGTCGACATGCCCTCATCCCAAATCGCCCGCCCTCCGCCCGCCAAACCCAAATCCCGCGCGCGGCGACCGTAAAGCGGTTCCGTGCTAGGCACCGGGCGGCCCGGACTCGGACCGCTCCCGCCACGCCCGCGGCGTCACCCCGAGCTCGGCCTTGAACACCCGCGAGAAATGAAACGCGTCCGCGAAGCCCAGCTCGGCCGCCACCTGCTTGACCCGCGCCCCCGGCAGCCGCAGCCGCTCCGCGGCCAGCCACACGCGCCGCCTACGCAGATAGGCTCCCGGCGTCGTGTCCGCGTAGCGCCGAAACAGCCGGCACAGCGTCTCCACCCGCAGCCCCGCCGCCCCCGCCAGCTCCGCCGCCCCGCGCAAGCGCGCCGCCTCCCCGTCCGCCAGCGCCCGGCACCGCTCGAAGCTCTCCCGCGCGCCCTCCGCCTCGTCCAAGCCCCCCGCGTCCCGCGCGTCGGCCAGTTTTAACAACAACACCTCCGCCAAAGCCCGCGCCAAATCCGCCCCGGCCACCCCCGGCCGCGCCCCCTCGCGCAGCAACCACTCCCACGCCTCGCGGATCTCGCCCGCCGCCGCCACCCGCACCCGCGGTCGCCCCAGTCCCGCCGCCTCGATCCGCGCCTCCGCGCCCGGTCCTACCAGCCAAAGATAATACCTTCGCAGCCCCCTCCCCGTCTCACTGCGCAGCCCCAGCCGCGTCTCCGGCGTGGTCGCATAGACCCGCCCGGCCGCCAGCGCCTGGCCCACCCCGCCCAGCTCGGCCCGACCCCGCCCGGCCGCGATGAATTCCACCGCCCAGAACGGAAAATCCCGGCGCTGCACGTAGGCCCCTCCGGCCAGCGCCTCCCGCCCCGCCCCCACCACCCGCCACCCGTCCGCGTTCGCTCCATCCGTCCGGAAAAATCGCCGCGCCTCCGTCGCCTCCCGCGCACACAGCTCCGCCGGCGTCTCCAACCCGCCCGCGTCGTTCGTCGTTTGCGTCGTCACGCCCGCATCCACGCCCCCGTCCCGCGCGCCCGCGAGCTTGAAAAATCCCGCCCGCGCGCCTCGCTCCGCCCATGGCCCACCACGACCCGCTGCCCCCCATGCCCACCACCCCCGCCCCCGGCGTCTACCGCCACGTGAAGGGCAACCTTTACGAAGTTCTCGGCCTGGTCCGTCACTCCGAAGATCTCTCCCCGCTCGTGCTCTACCGCCGCCTCGACACGCATGGTCGACCCCTGCCCGACGCCCCCTGGGTCCGCCCGTGGGCGATGTGGAGCGAAACCGTCCCCGGCCCGCAGGGTCCCGTGCCCCGCTTCGCCCCACACCCCAACCCTCTCGCCGAACCATAAAGCGCTCCGGATTGCATGCCGTTTGCGAGTTGCGCACCCGCTGCATCTCGCACATGCAGACAGCGTTTTCTGATTTCCGTCACCCTTGTTTCCCTTCCCATGAAACCCATCCTCATAGCCCTCCTCGCCCTGGCCGGTCCGCTGGTTGTCACCTCCGTCGCGGCCTCCCTGCCTTTGATCGTTCCCGGCACCCAATCGAACGTCACCTTCACCCTGACCGAATACTCCGATGTATTTGGCTCCGAGAACGCCTCCGGTTTTTCGACCAAAATCGTCAAAACGTCCTACGGCACGAAACAACTCATGGAAGACCTGCTGGCCGAAGGCTACTTTCCGCAGGGTGAAACCAAAATCTCCGGCTGGAAACTGGTCGCGGTGGATCGCACCCCGCTGATCACCAGCGACGGGAATTCCATCTATTTCTACCTGGTCAAAAGCAACCAAACCCCGGTTCTGATCCCGTCCAGCCGCCTCACGATCAACACCAACAGCCTCGCGGAGGCCTTCGCGACCACCGAAAAATACGCGAACGGCAACCTGACCGCCAAAAAGGACAGCTTTCGCTCCGTGATCACCCTGACCGGACGCCAGGTTCTCGACTCCGCCAACACATTTTACGACAACAGCTTCTACCTGGAAGCCATCGCCGTCGGAGGAAGCAGCCTGACCACCAAAAGCATCGGCGGCGGCTCGACCAAACAGTCCTTCAGCTTCAACGCCCTTGGCGCGGTCAAGCTCAGCCCCATCATCGGCCGCCTGACCGACAACACCAGCGAGAACATCCCCACCGTCATCGAAGGCTCCATCGGTTTCTCCGCTTTCACTCCGCTCGACATCGTCGGCTACCCCGATCCGATGCCCGGCGTGCAATAATCGGACGCTCCACTCCCAACGCCCCCATCCCGCCGCCGCGGCCCTACCGGCCCGGCGGCTTTTTTGTGCCCCGAACTTTTCGCCACCACCCCCGATCGCGGTTAAAATGGGTCAATTAGCTAATTTTATGCACAAATTTTAAAGTCATATAATCTTTTTAAAAAAGTATTTATATGATTTTTGTTCGTTTAACCAAAATCATTGCACACTTTATTGCGTTCAAACTGAAAATTCCTTTTGTCCTATAATTCCGTGCCTCGCGCCCCCAGCCAACACCTCCTCGCCCGCCGCCTGAAGCTCTCGGGCGCCACCGTGTCCCGTGCGCTGGCCAACCACCCCGCGCTCAGCGCCGAGACCCGCGCGCGCGTCCAGGCCCTCGCCGCCGAGCTCGGCTACCGCGGCTCCGCCGCCCGCAGCGTGCGTCGCGCCGCTGACGCGCCCGCCCTGAAACTCGGCGTCCTCCTCGGAGAACCCCTTGTCCCCGCCGACCACCTCGCCCTGCCCCGCATCCTCGAGGGCATCCGCGCCCGCGCCCGCCTCGACCGCGCCGAGATCGACCTGCTGCCCTTCGCCCCCGGCGAGACCACCCCGCTGGCCGGCCGTCGCCGCCTCTTCGGGCATATCCGCGCCGCCGGCTGGCGCGGCGCCCTCCTCCTCTACCCCTTTCCCGAGGCCACCGTCTCGATGCTGGCCGACAAGCTCTCCGTCGTCTCCGTCCTGCACGAGTGCGCCGACGAGCGTATCGACACCGTCGATACCGATCACGGCGCCGTGCGCGTCCTCGTCGCCCGCCTCGCCGCCCTCGGCCACCGCCGCATCGGCTTCGCCACCTGGGCCTACCCCGCCGGCGGCCTCTGGGCCTCGCGCCGCTTCGCCGCCTTCGCCGAGGCGCTGTTTTCACACGGCCTGCCCCTCGACCCCGCCCGGGTTTGCAACGTCGGCCCCGCCTCCGTCGCCTGCCCCGCCCCCGCCGCCCTGGCCGACGCCGTCGCCGCAATCACCCGCCGCGACAACGTCACCGCCTGGGTTTGCGCCGCCGACCACCAGGCCTACCAGCTCATCGCCGACCTCGCCGCCCGCGGCCTGCGCGTGCCGTCCGACGTGTCCATCACCGGCTTCGACGGCCAGCCCGTGCCCCCCGGGCTGCCCGCCCTCACCACCGTCGCCGTGCCCAACGCCGACATCGGCGCCTCCGCCGCCGCCCGCCTCGTGAACCGCCTCCTCCAGCCGTCGTCCCAGCGCCGCCTCACCCTCGTCACCCCCCGCCTGATCGAAGGCGCCACGACCGCCGCCCCCCGCTGACCCGCCGACCCGCCGACCCGCCGACCCTTTTCGTTTTCCGTTTTCCGCTCTCCGTTTTTTTCCGTCCGTCAACCCACCCAAACCCACCGACCACCATGGCCAAAGCCACCAAGTCCGCCGAGCACTTCGCCGGCCTCCCCAAGATCGCCTACGAAGGCCCCGGCAGCGACAATACCCTCGCCTTCAAGCACTACAACGCCACCGAAAAAGTCGGCGGCAAGACCATGGCCGAGCACCTCCGCTTCGGCATCGCCTACTGGCACGCCTTCCGCGGCACCGGCGCGGATCCCTTCGGCCCCGGCCCAATCGTCCGCAAATGGGAGTCCTCCTCGAAGGACCCCGTCTCGATCGCGAAGGTCCGCATGGACGCCGCGTTCGAGTTCTACCAGAAGATCGGCGCCCCGTTCTGGTGCTTCCACGACCGCGACATCGCCCCCGAGGGCGCCACCCTGGCCGAGAGTAACAAAAATCTGGATACCATCGTCACCCACGCCAAGGCCCTCCAGAAGGCGACCGGGGTGAAACTCCTCTGGGGCACGGCCAACCTCTTCAGCAACCCGCGCTTCATGTGCGGCGCCTCCACCAACCCCGACGCCCACGTCTTCGCCTATGCCGCCGCCCAGGTGAAGAAGGCCCTCGAGGTCACCCAGGAGCTCGGCGGCGAAAACTATGTGTTCTGGGGCGGCCGCGAAGGCTACGAGACCCTGCTCAACACCGACCTGAAGCGCGAACAGGACCAC
>JAIXVP010000300.1 GCA_027482905.1 Opitutaceae bacterium | reverse complement strand
CGCTACATGTCCGGCGGCCAGATCGCCTGCCCCATCGTCATCCGCGGCCCCGCCAACGGCGGCACCAACGTCGGCGCCACCCACTCCCACACCCCGGAAAACATCCTCGCCCACCACCCCGGCCTGAAGGTCGTCGTCCCCTCCAACGCCGCCGACGCCAAGGCGTTGATGAAGACCGCCATCCGCGACAACGACCCGGTAATGTTCTTGGAAAACACCCTCCTCTACGGCGTCCCCGGCGAGGTGCCCGAGGGCGACATCACCCTGCCCTTTGGCCGCGCCGCCGTCGCCCGCGAAGGCAAGGATCTCACCATCGTCTCCTACGGCCGCTGCGTCGTCCACTCCCTCGCCGCCGCCGAGCAGATGAAGGCCGAGAAGGGCCTTGATATCGAGGTGATCGACCTCCGCACCATCCGCCCGCTGGACGTGAACACCGTGCTCAAATCCGTCGCCAAGACCCACCGCGTGCTGATCGTCGAGGAACAACGCCCCTTCTGCTCCGTCGGCTCCCACCTCGCCGCCATCATCCAGGAGGAGGCCTTCGACGAGCTCGACGCCCCCATTCTGCGCGTCGGCACCATCGACGCCCCCGCCATCTACGCCCCGCCGGTCGAGAAACAGTTCCAACTCCCCAACCCCGAGCGCGTCATCGCCGGCATCCTCAAAGTCCTGCGCTAAACTCCAAAGAAGTCGGAATTCGGAAGTCACGAGTCGGCATCGCTCGAATCGACCGGCGCTCACTTCCGTCTGATTTCCACTCCTGACTTCTGACTCCTAACTCCTGACTCCTTTTCTTCCTATGGCCCAAGTCATCACCATGCCGAAACTCAGCGACACCATGACGGTGGGCACGCTGGTCAAATGGCTCAAAAAAGAAGGCGACGTCGTTAAATTCGGCACCCTGCTCGCCGAGATCGAGACCGACAAGGCCACCATGGAGTTCGAGTCCTTCGGCGAAGGCACGATCCTGAAGCTCTACGTCGCCGCCGGCTCCCAGGTGGCCATCGGCGATCCCCTCTGCGCCGTCGGCGCCCCCGGCGAGGCCGCCCCCGCCGCCCCCGCTGCGGCCGCGCCCTCCGCTCCCGCCGCCAAGGAGAGCCCCCCCGCCCTCCCGCCTGCCACCACCGCCGTCGTCGCCCACACCGCGCCCGTCGCCGCTCCGGCCCCCAGCTCCCCGCCCCCCGCTCCTTCCCCCGCCCCCAGCTCCCAGCCCGTCCGCGCCGCCGGCGAACGCGTTAAGATTTCCCCGCTCGCCAAAAAACTCGCCGCCGCCAAGGGCCTCGACCCCGCCCTGATCAAAGGCTCCGGCCCCTCCGGCCGCATCGTGCGCGCCGACATCCTTGCCGCCGAGACCGCCGGCACCGCCAAGATCGGCTCCGCCGCCAAAGCACCCTCCTCCTCCACCTCGTCCACGATCGGCGGCCTCGCCGCCAAGGGCCCCATCCAGGAAGAACGCGCCGTCGCCGTCTCCAACATGCGCGGCGTCATCGCCAAGCGCCTGATCGAGTCCAAGATCACCGCGCCGCACTTCTACCTCGAAATCGAGGTCGACGCCGAGCCCCTCGCCGCCCTCCGCACCCAGCTCAACACCGGCCTGGAAAAAGCTGGTATCAAGCTTTCCGTCAACGACTTCATCCTTAAAGCCAGCGCCGAAGCGCTGCGTAAGGTCCCCGAGGTCAACGCCTCCTGGGAAGGCACCCAGATCCGCTACTTCGGCGGCGCCCACGTCTCCTTCGCCGTGGCTCTGCCCGACGGCCTCATCACCCCGGTGATCCGCGACAGCCACGAGAAATCCGTCTTCCAGATCAGCACCGAGGCCAAGGCCCTCGGCAAACTGGCCAAGGACAAAAAACTGAAGCCTGACCAATACACCGGCGGCACCTTCTGCGTCTCCAACCTGGGCATGATGGGCATCCCGAAGTTCTACCCCATCATCAACACCCCCAACGCCGCCATCCTCGGCGTCGGAGCCGCCGTGACCAAACCGGTGGTGAAAAACGGCCAGCTCGCGGTGGGCAGCGTCTTGACGCTCACCCTGAGCTGCGACCACCGCGTGGTCGACGGCGCCGTCGGCGCCCAGTTCCTCGGCGCCCTCAAAGCCCTCCTCGAAGCCCCCGCCCTGCTGCTCGTTTAAGGGCGGTTTCCGGAAGGTTGCCCCGGCGGGCCCGGCGTCCTTGGCTGATGGGCGATGAAACCCACCGAGTCCCCGCTCGCGACCGCCGCCAAACCCGGCGCCGGGTTCGGCTGCATCCTTGCCTTCGGCCTGCTCTTCATCCTGTCCGGTTTGGCCGTGGGCTGGTTCTTCGCCGTCCGGCCCGTGCTCCGCGCCACGCTGAGCCTGAACTGGGAACCGGTGCCGTGCGAGATCCTGTCCAGCCGGCTGGACGAAAAGCGCGACTCGGACGGCTCCACCTACCGCGTCGAAATCCACTACCGTTACGTTTACCAAGGCCGCCGCTACGTGGGTGAGCGCTACGATTTCGGGACCGGCTACACCAACATCGGGGTGGGTTCCATGCGCGATGCGGTCCGATCCTACCGGCCCGGTTCACAACAAACCTGCCGCGTCGATCCGGCCCGGCCGGATGAAGCCGTGCTCTCTCTTCGTCCGCCGCCAGGCATCTGGCTGGGTTTGCTGTTCGGCCTGCTTTTCCCCGCCGCCGGCGCCGGTGTGATCTGGTCCGGTTATCGCGCCCGCCGTCAGGCCCGGGCCGAGGCGCTCACCCCGCTGGCCGCCGCCTTCTCCGCCGACACCCCGACCGTCGCCGGCGGCGCCCCGGAGACTCCCGCCGTCGGCGAAGTCGTGATCAAACCCGCCTCGGGTCGCCTCGCTCCGGCCATCGCGCTCGGACTGTTCGCCACCGCCTGGAACACGGGCATCGGCTTTTTCCTCTTCAACATTCTGCGCGACTTCGACGGCGGCATCGCCTGGTTTTTTGTCCTCTTTCAGATTCCGTTCGTGCTCGTCGGGCTGTTGCTGCTGTTCATCGCCACCGTCACCATCTCGCAAGTTTTCGCGCCACGGATGGAGCTGCGGCTCGATCCCTCGCTCGTCCGGCTCGGGGCGCGAGTGCCCTTCCGCTGGCGCTTCGACCGCGGCGGCATCACCGCCCTGCAAATCCACCTGGAGGGACGCGAGGAAGCCACCTACCGGCAAGGAACCAGCACCGCGACCGACCGTCGCGAATTCCATCGGGCCCCGCTGCTGGAGCTGATCGACCGGCTTGCCCTGGCCGAGGGACGGGCCGAGTTCACCCTGCCGGTCGAAGGCGCCGCGCCGACCCTGGCGGGCAAAAACAACCGCGTGGTCTGGCAACTGGTCGCCAAAGCCACCCTGCCTTGGCGCCCGTCCTTGGTGGAAAACTTCCCGCTCACGGTGCTCGGTCCGCCGCGCCTCGCGCCGGGCCCCGCCGACGCCGTTCCGGTCGCGCATCGCGGCGGGGGCCTCACGCTGTGGGTCCCGCCCGCTTTCGCCCCGGGCGAAACGCTGGTGGGCAACGTGGCCCGCGATCCCGGCGCGCCGGCGGGTCCGCTCACCCTGCGCCTCGGCTGGTTCACCGAGGGCCGGGGCACGCGCGACGCCGGCGTGGTCTGGACCCGCAAGCTGCCCGACCTCGCCCCGGGCGCGGACCTCGGCTTCGAGGTGCCGCTGCCCGCCGCCCCGTGGACTTTTGGCGGCGCGCTGGTCTCGGTGGAATGGCGCCTCGAGGTGCTCGATCCCGCCGGGGCGCCCCTGGTCGCCGCCCCGGTCGTGATCGCCCCCGGCGGCGTCGCGGTCGTGCTGCAACCGCTGGCACCCGCCATCGGCCCGGCGAGATGGAAACAACGTTTGGGTCTGGGCCGGTGAACTCGGCCGGCGCGAATCCTTTCCGCACCTCGCGGCTGCTCGCCCTGCCCGTTCACTGGGGCGAAACGACGCCGGAGACCCTGCTGGCCCGCTGGCACGCCGCCGGCCGGCGCGGCGCGCTGGTCGGCCCGCACGGCACCGGGAAAACCACCCGCCTCCGCGCCCTCGCCGCCCGCCTCGCCGCCGAAGGGTGGACGATCCTCTGGATCCAGTGGCACGACGACGGCACGGCCAAGCCGGCCGACTGGCGCGCCGCCCTGCGCGCCGCCGGACCGCGCACGGTCCTCTGCCTCGACGGCTCCGAAAATCTCGGCCCGCTGACCGCGTATCGACTTCTCCATTACACCCGCCGCGCCGGGGGCCTGCTTGCCACCCGCCACCGCCGCGCCTGGACGCTTAAGACCCTGGCCGTCCACCGGCCGAGCGCGGAAGTATTCGTCGCGCACGCCACCGCCCTATCGGCGGATGCGGCGGACTCGGCGCGCGCCGCCTTCAAAGCCGCACACGGCAACGCCCACGAAGCCTTCCGGCGGCTCTACCTCGACCGGGCCTCGTCTACTCGCGTTTAAGCCCGCGTCCCATCAGCGCCGCGAGCGCCTCGGCGGGCGGCTTGCCGGCGAAAAGGATGGCGTGGATCTCGGCCAGGATGGGCGCGTCGATGCCGCGCGCGGCGCACAGGCCGTGGAAACTCTCGGTCGTGCGGTGGCCCTCGACCACGCCCTTGCTCGCCGCGATCAGCTCGGCGGCACTTTTCCCCTCGCTCAGGCGTTGCCCGAAGGTGCGATTGCGCGACCAGCCGCCGGTGCAGGTCGCCACCAAGTCGCCGAAGCCGCCGAGGCCGTAAAAGGTCTCCGCCTTCGCGCCGAGCGCGACGCCGACGCGGACCATCTCGGCCAGCGCGCGGGTGAGGAGGGCGGCCTTGGCGTTGTCGCCCAGCCGCAGTCCATCGCAACACCCGGCGGCGATGGCGTAGACGTTCTTGAGACAACCGCCGAACTCGACTCCGGCGACGTCATCGCCGCGATACACCCGCAAGGTCGGCCCGCTGAGCGCGGCCTGGACGGCGGCAAGCAACTCCTCGTTGGCACCGGTCGCGGCGAGGACCATGGCGGCGGGTTTGCCCGCCGCGACCTCGCCGGCGTTGGTCGGCCCAGTCAGGCAGCCGACCGCGATTCCGGGCAGCACGACGGCCATGACCTCGGTCGGACGCAGGTGCGTGCCGAGTTCGAGGCCCTTGGCGAGCGAGACGACGAGTTTCAGCTGGGTGGCGAGCCCCAGCCCGGCCGCGACGCGCGCACACGTTTCCCGCAAGGCTTGGGAAGGACAGGCGAGCAAGACCAGCTCGGCCTCCATGAGGACGGGCGCGAGTTCATGGGCGATCTGGATCGACTGGGGCAGGCGTTGGCAGGGCAGGTAGTCGGGATTCTCGCGCGTCGATGCCAGCGCGAGCGCCTGCTCAAAGCGGCGCGGCGCCAACGTGACGGTGTGACCGAGCCGGGAAAGATGGAGGGCGAAGGCCGTGCCCCAGGCCCCGGCGCCGACGACGACTATGTTCATGGTTGAATGCCGGATAGTGCCCACCGAAACCACGGAAAACACGGAAGAAATACCGAGGGTCTCAGAAAAGAAAGTGCCCACCAAACACTCGAAAAGACACGAGCGCGGAACTCCTGCTTTTCGTGTCGTTTCGGGTATTTCGCGGGCGATCCGTTCCGACTCGGCTTACTTGGTCAAAAACCGCGGCAACTGCTCGTTCTGGATCTGCTGCTCGAAGGATTCGCGGGCGTTGATCAGGTCGCTGGCGGCGCCCTTGACCAGGACCTCGGCGGCGAGACTGCGGGTGTTGTAGCGGCTGGCCATGGTGAAGCCGTAGGCGCCCGCGCTCATGAAGGCGAGGAACTCGCCTTCGCCGACCTCCTGGAGGGTGCGGTCCTTGGCGAAGCAGTCGCCGCTCTCGCAGACCGGACCCACGATGTCGGCGGTGAGCGCCGGGCGGCCGGAATCGCGGCGCAGCGGGACGATCTCGTGGAAACTGTCATACATGGCTGGGCGAACGAGGTCGTTCATGGCGGCGTCGACGATGAGAAAATTCTTCCCCTTACCGCGCTTCAGGAACTCGACGCGGGAAAGGAGCACGCCCGCGTTGCCCACCAGGTAGCGGCCGGGCTCGAGCAGGATTTTCAGGCCGAGGGGCGCGAGCAGGGGCGTGAGCGCCTCGCCGTAGGCCTCGGGGGTGAGCGGGCGGGTCTCGGGCGGCTGGGCGCTCCACCAGGCGGGGTCGCCGCTGGCGAGGGCGTCCTTGTAGACGATGCCGACGCCGCCGCCGATGGACCAGTAGGTGATGCCATACTTCGCCTTCAACTCCTGCACGAAGGGCGCGACCTTCTTCACCGCCTCGACGAAGGGGGCGAGGCTGGTGAGCTGGGATCCGATGTGCATCTGCGCGCCCTTGATCTGGATGTGGGGGAAACGCGCGGCGGTCTCGTAGGCGGCGGCGGCGTGGGCGAGCGGGATGCCGAACTTGTTGTCCGATTTGCCGGTGGTGATCTTGGCGTGGGTGTGGGCGTCGACGTCGGGATTGAGGCGGATGGCGATGGGGGCCTTCACGCCGAGCTTGCCGGCGATGTGGTTGATGCGGGCGATCTCGGGCTCGCTCTCCACGTGGAAGGCGAACACGCCGTGCTTCAGGGCCAGCTCGATCTCGGCCTCGGTCTTGCCCACGCCGGCGAAGACGGAGCGCTTGATGTCGCCGCCGGCCGCGAGCACGCGGCGGATTTCGCCTCCGCTCACGAGATCGAAACCGGCACCGAGGTTGGCGAAGTGGCGCAGGATCGCGAGGGACGAGTTCGCCTTCATCGCGTAGCAAATCTGGAGGTCGAGGCCGCGCAGGCCGCCCGCGAGGCGGGTGTAGTTGTCCGCCATGGTGGCCGTGCTGTAGACGTAGGTCGGCGTGCCGTAGAGACGGGCGATCTCGGCGAGATCGACGTTTTCGCAGTGGAGATTTTGACCGACGTGGCGGAAGTGGTGCATGGCGGAAGGCGGAGAATACGGAGGGCGGTGGAAAAACTCGAAAACTGGCCGATTACCCCTTGCGAAGACCATACAAATTTCGCTCCTTGCTCGGCTTCGTTCCCCCGTGTTGCGCCTCCTCCATTCTCTCCTACGTCGTCCGCCGGTCCGCATGGGCCGGGTGGACAACGCGCGCATCCGACGCACCGCGATCCGCAACGCGCAATTCGTGAGCTTCGTGGACGCCAGCGGCTGTTTCGACCGCCGCCAGCCCGACCGCTTCGACCGCCGCCTGCGCCGGCAAAAGCTGGTCAAGGGCGTGCTCTCGCTGGCGGCCGCCGGTGGCTTGGGCTGGGTGGTGCTGGAAAGCGCGCGGGCGATTTCGCGGTTTTAAACGTTTACCGGCCGGGCGGCTTCGGTTCCGGAGGCGGGGCGGCGTTCGGCGACCAGTCGTAGTCTTCGAACACCACCGTCGGAGCGCGCCCGGCCAGGGCCATGGAGGCCCGATCAGGCACGGGCAGGAAGGGCATCACGAATTTGGACAACGCGTCGGGGCCGCCAAAATCGTTCGCATACCATTGGAAAACCGGGCTCAGCCGCAGCGTATGGGTGGCGGGATCGTAGCTATTGCGGGCCGAGTCGCGCAGAAATGAGGTCGCCTGGCCGGTGAGTTGGATAGACAAACGGTCCGGAAGGTAGGCCTCGGAACGCAACAGCGGGCAGGACGTGGCGGCGCAGACCAAGGCAAAGTGGACGCGCGGCTCGGTGAAGTGCTTGCGCAAGATATCGTTTTCGATCTGGTTAAGGGTCAATGGCTTGTCATAGCCAAGCGGTTTGAACAGGGGCAGATCGAAGGGTTTTCCGTCGTTGATTTTCTGAATCGATTCCACCGGCCAGGCCTCGGCCATCAACCTCAGGGTGAGGGCATTGTAGGCGTTGAGCCAATAGGCGATGCCCTCGCTCTGGCTAAGAGCCGAAGGATCGATCGCCGCGAGGCTGGCGATATAAGCCCCAAGACGAGCGTCTTCCCGGAGCGCGACGTAGTCGACCTGGCCGAAACTGACCCGCTCGTGGAGGAGAGCGTCATAGCTCGAATGATCGACCTGCCCGGCGCCGCCCGACGCCGTCAGCAACGCGAACAAAAGGGGTAAAAGAAAACGTTTCACCTGTCCCCACTGAGTTCGCCCGGACCCGGCTGGCAAACGACAAAGCGTGCGGCACAGAATCGTAAGACAATCGCCACGCATCCGAGGGCGCCACGAAGCGACTTCCCGGACGGTTCGAAGGAAAGCGGCACAAGCCATCGTCTATGCTTATCCACTCGCCGAAAAACAGCCGCTTTCCATTTGCGCGCAGGCGTCGGTCGCATCCCTTTATCGCAAACCAACCTCGTTGCTTTAGCGAGAGCGACCGCTTCCCCGGCCGCTCGAAGACCAACCCCATGCACCCCCATCGCTTCGCTCTCTTGGCCGGGTCATT
>JAIXVP010000298.1 GCA_027482905.1 Opitutaceae bacterium | reverse complement strand
TCGGTGATGGTGGTCCACTGGGCGATGGAGCCGTCGGCGTTGTTCTTGGTCATCAAGCCGCAGGAGATGCCCGCGACGGGGGCGATGATGGGCACGCCGGCATCCATGAGGGCGAGACAGCCGCCGCAGATCGAAGCCATCGAGGTCGAGCCGTTGGAGGCCATGATCTCGGAGACGACGCGGATGGAGTAGGGGAACACGTCCTCGGGCGGGAGGACGGGGACGAGGGAACGCTCGGCGAGCGCGCCGTGGCCGACCTCGCGGCGGCCGGGCGAGCCGTAACGGCCGGTCTCGCCGACGGAGAAGGGCGGGAAGTTGTAGTGGAGGATAAACGACTTCGAAGTCGCGCCGCCGGTGAGGCCGTCCATTTCCTGGGCTTCCTTGGTCGGCCCGAGGGTGGTGATGGCGATGTTCTGGGTGTCGCCGCGCTGGAACATGGCCGAGCCGTGCACGCGGGGCAGGACGCCGACGGCGGCCTGGAGGGGACGGAGGTCGGTCTTGCCGCGGCCGTCGGCGCGCACGCCCTTTTCCAGGACGGTGTTGCGGTAGGCGGTGTATTGGAGGTCTTCGAAGACGACGGCGAGGTCGACGTCCGTGAACTTGTCCGCGCCGAGCTCGGCGACGAGGGCGGCCTTGGCCTCTTCCTTGAGGGTTTTGACGGCGGCGCCGCGGGCGGCCTTTTCCTTGCCGAAGATGGCGGCGGAAATGCGTTCGGCGGGGACAACGCGCTCGATGATGGCGCGGGCCTCGGGGGTGGCGCCGACGAGGTTGAAGGTGGCCTTCGGTTTGCCGGCGAGGACAACGAGTTCCTTGATCGCGGCGATGATGGGCTGGATGGCCTGCTGGCCGAAGGCGAGGGCCTCGATGAAGCGCTCCTCGGTGATCTGGTCGGCGGAGCCCTCGATCATGAGCATGTCCTTCTCGGTGCCCACGTAGATGAGGTCGAGGGAGCTGGTCGCCATCTGGTCGAGGTTCGGGTTGGCGACGAACTGGCCGTCGATCTCGGCGACGCGCACGCCGGCGATGGGGCCGGCCCAGGGGATGTCGGAGATCGCGAGGGCGGCGGAGGCGCCGTTGATCATCGCGATGTCGGCGTCGTTGAGCTGGTCGGCGGAGAGGAGCTGGCCGATGATCTGGACCTCATTGAGGAAACCCTCGGGGAAGAGGGGGCGGCAGGGGCGGTCGCAGAGGCGGGAGGTGAGGATCTCCTTCTCGGAGGGACGGCCCTCGCGCTTGAAATAACCACCGGGGAAACGGCCGGCGGCGGCATACTTTTCGCGGTAATCGACGGTCAGCGGGAAGAAGTCCTGGCCGGGCTTCACCGAGGCGGAGACGCAGGCGGTGACGAAGAGGTTGGTCTCGCCGACGCAGACGTTGACCGCGCCGTTGGCGAGGGCGGCGTAGGTGCCGGTGGAGAAGGTGATCCCGAGGGACGGGACGGTGACGGTGTGTTTTTGAATCAGGGACATGACGGATGCTTTCTGGATGTTGACTATTCGGATACGGTTGCGCGCCACGTATGGGGCGAACGGGCGGCGACGCGCGGCCGCGGGTTCGGGGTTTGGGTTTTCGGTCTGACCGGCGTGACGGCCACGGAGGGCGCAGTGCAGGCTTTCAGACCCAAAGGGACTCGAAGAAGGAAATCTGGAAGGAGCGGCGGTCGCCGAGGGGCGATCCGTTGCCTGAGACTCGGTTCGTCGGCGGGACGAGAGATTTCGATGGGAAGACCGACTCGGGAGTCGGGCGGCCTATGGAAACATCTCGGTCCGGGGCGCGGCGATGTCGGTAAAGACAAAAGGCGACCCGCGGATCGGGTCGCCTTTTAGAGCGGGCAGTTACTTGCGGAGGCCGAGCTTGGCGAGCAGCTCGGCGTATTTGTTGACGTCGTGGCGCTTCACGTAGTCGAGAAGCTTGCGACGGCGGCTGGCCATCTGGAGGAGGCCGCGGCGGCTGTGGAAGTCTTTGCGATGGGTCCGGAGATGCTCGGTGAGGTGGTTGATGCGCGCGGTGAGGAGCGCGATCTGGACCTCGGAAGATCCGGTATCCTTATCGTGATGTTTGAATTGGGCGATGGTTTCGGTGCTGACGGCGGTGGACATATTGGGTTGGTTTGTAGGGAGGTTACACGACTGTAGGGAACCTTTGCAGGCTCCGTGCCACCCGCCTGATCCCCGGTGTCAAACGGGGCCCAAGCCGGTAACACCGTTCCAATCCCGCAGGATGCGGGACCAGTCATGGTGCGACCCCTTAACCGTCGAGGTCTCACTAACGCAGAGGGCGAAGTTCTAAACTCAGGGGACGCGGCGCAAGGATTTTTTCGTGTCGCCTCCCCAGACATTGCAGTTTTCTGGCGAAGCTGGACATCCGACCGAAGGCCCAATCACCCCGCCGTGCCAGGATCTGTCCTGACGATCGGCAGTCTTGGGGCCGCCATCCACACCGGAACGGGCCGCACCGGCTATCAACGCACGTGAGAAGTGAAGCCGATGGAAGAAAGCTCGGCCCCCTCCCATCGCCGGCTTTCACCGAGGCTGGACGCGTCGCCTGGAGTCGCCGATCGCCTTGGCTTTCGCGCCACTCGCCGCGGTTGCTGCGTCCGTTTTAACCGCCCCGGCTTTTTTCTTGGCGGGATTCACCTTCGCAAAAGAGGTCGTGGCATCGTGAAAGATACCGTGAACAAGGCTCGTTCGCGGCGAATCCGGCACGCCGGTTTCATTGTGCTGGATCATACCGGCGAGCAGAAGGGCGGCGTCGGAACCAATCTCTTCCGGTCGCTCGTCCCAATAAGACAATGTGGTTCCTTGCACCGCCCGAAGACTGATGATGACGGGACGACGAAAGGTAGGAGACTCGGGCGGGAGGGCATCGCTCAATTTTAGCGCGAACGGACAAACCAACGCATCAGGCTGCTTGCACTTGATCCATTCCACCAAATCCGCACGGGACAAGGAGTCCTGTTGTTTGACCCGCAGTATGTTGTCACCATAATCGAGCAGTTTGAGCGAGGCGGTGAAATGGAACTGAATCCGCTCTTCGTAGTGGTCCTCAAACACCGCTCCGATCCGCCGAAATCCGCGCCCTTCAAGCAATTTTATCAGACGGCACATATCGACGAATTGATGAGGGACGACTCGGTGGAACTGTAACGGTGTTATCGCATATGAAGCCACGATCACAGAAAACGGCGCCCAATCCAATCCCTCCGGCAACTCGACCGGCCGAAGGGGCGGCAAAAGCAGGATACCGCGAACACCCCGGTAGCGTAAGACCTTGAGCAGGCGGCGCACATCACCCTCGTAATCCATTCGATGGAAACAAGTGGCTATATAGCCAAGAGACTCGGCACGCGCGACCGCCCCCCGACGCACCATTTCACAATAATCTTCCGTGCCGGGCGGCAATCGCGTCGGCGACAGGTCCACGATGGCCATCGGTGGCGAATCGCTCGTTTGCCTTAGATGGTGCAACCTGGTCATCAAACGCGCGACTTCAGGGTCCGGGCGATAACCCAGTTTTTTGGCCGCCGCTTGCACTCGACGGCGTGTCGCTTCCGAAATCTTCGGATTGTTTCGCAAAGACAATGACACCGTCATGATACTCACCCCCACCTCACGGGCGACATCCCGGATGCTCACCCGGGGCGATGGCGTCGAAGAATCAATAAACTCGGGGACGGAGTTGGCCATGACTCCATCTAGGGCGGGTTTACTATAAACCTCAAGATGGATTGTAAGACAACGATCCAGAAACACGCTCACGATCACCCAAGGAACGTCGTAAATCGACCTCCGCCCGCCAGCTTCAGAAAATTACCCGCGACTGCATCGTAAGCAGGAAAAAGACTCCTCCCCGAAACAGGCCGTTTTTACCCCATGAAACCGATTAGAAATCTCCTCACGCCCGCCGTATCTCTGCTCCTGGTGTCCGCTTGGCAGACCCAAGCCGCCGTCGCCCCCTACACCTCTGACGCCAACACGCTCATCCTCTTTAACTTCGAATCCATTTCAGGTAGCGTAATTGCAAATAGCGCAGGCACTTCCAGCTTAAATGATGGCGTTTATGTTAACGGGACATCAGCCACCGCCACCGCGCTGGCCACCCCGGTCGTCGTTACCGGCTATGCGGGTTTCGGCAACGCCCTGAACAACTTCTCCAACTCCACCGGCTTTTACGGCGTGGGCGTGGACGTCAGCAACGACGACGCTTGGAACTACGACGGCGCAACCAATCAGGACGATTTCAACTTTGCCTCGGCCTTTTTCACCAACGCGGCAACCGGCGTCGGCGCCTTCACCTTCGAGGCGATGGTCTACATTCCCACCTTGTCCCCGGGAACCAACATCAACCAGGAAATCTGGTGCTCGGACACCGCCACCGGCACCCGCGCTTTCCAATTCCGGATCGAAAACGGCGGCGTTCTCCGCTTCGACGCCGCCGGCCTCGGCGCATCCGCCTATGACGCCAGTTTCAACTTGAGCACCATCACCGGCGCCCACGCGTTCGCCGCCAACACTTGGTTCCACGTGGCCGTCACCTACAACTACGACGGGGTTAACCCCGCCTCGACCAACTTTTACTGGACCCGGGTCGACAGCGGCGCCACCCAGGCCAATCTGGTCTATACCCTCTCCGGACAACCCATGACCGGCTTCGCCGCCGCAACCAGCGCCAACCTTGTGTTCGGCAACGAAGGCCGCACCAACGGCGGCATGGCCGAGGGCATGCGTGGCCTGCTCGACGCCGGCCGTGTGAGCAAAATCGCCCGGGCCGCCACCGAGTTCATCTTCACCACCGCTCCCGGCGACGCCGACGGAGACAACCTCCTCGACGCCTGGGAAATCCAGTATTTCGGCAACCTCGCCCAGATCGGCACTGGCGACCCCGATAATGACGGCTTCGACAACGCCGCTGAAATCGCCGCCGGTTCCAACCCCACCGTCCTCGCCTCCACCCCGTCCGATACCGACGGAGACGGCCTGACCGACACCTGGGAGATCACCAACTTCGGCAGCATCATCGCCCAAAACGGCGCGGGAGACCCCGACCTCGACTTTGCCACCAATCTGCAGGAACAAGCCGGCGTCTCCAATCCCAACAGCGCCGCCTCCGCTCCCGACAGCGATTCCGACAGCCTGAACGACGGCTGGGAAATCCGCTACTTCGGCAACCTGGCCACCGGCGACGTCGACTCGGATTCGGATGGCGCCTCCAACGCCGCCGAAATGGCCGCCGGCTCCAGCCCCATCGATCACAACTGGACCCCCACCCACGCCGTCCTCACCCACCGCTGGAGTTTCAACGGCAACCTCTCCGACTCCGTCGGCACCTCCACCGCCACCCTCGTCGATCCCGACGCCAACCCCGCCGTGGGCGGCACCGCCACCGCCGGCGCATCCGAAGTCGCCCTCACCGGCGGAGCCTCCACCACCTCCGCGTATGTTAATCTCGGAACCAACCTCATCGGCGGGAGAACCACGCCCGTGACCATCGAGCTCTGGGCCACCCAGAACGCCGTGCAAAATTGGGGCCGTATCTTCGACTTCGGCAGCTCCACCACCGAATACCTGTTCATGTCCTGGACCCGCGGAACCAACGCGGCCACGGATCAAGTCGAATGGGTCGATGGCTCCACCAGCAACAAACCGGACACCAACCAACCCTATGTCCCGGGCACCAAATACCACATCGTCATGACGCTCACCCCGGCCGTGAACACCGGCGGAGCCCTCGCCGCCGGCACCCGCGTCACCTGGTATACCTCGCCCGCTTCCAACACTTCCGGCCTCGTCGCAAAGGGCACTTTCGACACCGCGGCGACCCTGCTCAATCTCAACGACGTCAACAATTGGCTTGGTCGCTCCATGTGGGCCGGCGACAACGTCGCGGCCGCTTCCTACGACGAAGTCCGGATCTGGAACGGCGCCCTCACCCCGGCCGAGATAAATCAATACCAGATCGCCGGACCCGACGCCTTCTCCGTCGACGACACCGACGGCGACGGCCTGCCCGACACATGGGAAACGCTTTACTTCGGCGACCTCAGCCAGGCCGCCGCGTCCGACCCAGATGGCGACGGCGCCACCAATGCCTCCGAATACGCCGCTGGTTCCAGCCCCGCGGTCCAGGCATCCACCCCTCTCGACACCGACGCCGACGGCCTGCCCGACGCCTGGGAAATCCAATTCTTCACCAACCTCGCCCAGACCGCCGGCGGCGACACCGACAACGACCGCAATACCAACCTCGCCGAGTTCACCGGCGGCACGAATCCCGCCCTCAACACATCGTGGCCGGATACCGACGCCGACTTCCTGAACGACGGCTGGGAAATCTACTACTTCGGCTCCATCACCACCTTCAACGACCTGGCCGACCCCGACAACGATGGTATCGACAACTACACCGAACAATTCGCCGGCACCGACCCGACCAACGGCGACCGGGACTTCGATGGCCTGCTCGATACCTGGGAGGTCGCTTACTTCGGAAACATCGCCGCGCAAAACAGCTCCGGCGATCCCGATGGCGACACCTTTACCAACCTCCAAGAACAGGCCGCGCAGTCCAACCCCACCGTCTTGGCCTCGGTCCCGGGCGACATCAACGGCGACGGCCTCCCCGACGGTCATCTCCTCGCCACCGGCGACCTGATCAACACCACCTCGTTCAACGCCGGAACCAACTGGGCCGACACCCTCGCTCCCGCCGCCGGCCAGAACTATCTCGTAGCCGTCACCAGTCTGCGCACCCCCACGGACACCGCCGATTACACCTTCGCCGGCGCGAATCTCGTGCTCTACACCGGAGGCAACCTTTTGGTAAAGGGCTCGGGTATCCTCACCTTCCCGGCCCTTGTTCTCGACGGCGGACGCCTCCACAACGGAACCAACAGCAACAGCGTCGTCACCATAACCGGCGGAATCCGGGTCGCACGCGCATCGGAAATCTACGCGCAGAACAGTGGATTCATCATCAACTCCACCGTCACCGGAACGAAGGACCTCAGCCTAACGGGCGCGAATCTCGTCACCTTCGGCGGAGTGAACACCTTCACCGGCAACCTCGCCGTGACCAATACCGCCGGCTTCACTCTCGGAACCACCGGCGTGCATAAGTTTTCCCCTGCCGCCGCCGGCATCACCAACATCATCGGCGGCACCGGTCCCGTCACGCTGAACGGCGCATTCAACCTCGACCTCTCCACCGCCAGCAACGTCTGGGGATCGAACTGGGTGCTCGTCACCACCAGCGGGGCCAAAACCTACGGAGCCACCTTCACCGTCAACGGCTTCACCGCCGACACCGGCGCGGTCGGCGCCCGTAAGTGGACCTCCGGCAGCTACCAATACGACGAGGCCACCCATACCCTCAGCGTCATCACGCCCCCCCTCACCGCAATCCAGTCCTGGCGGTTGCTCTACTTCGGCGACAGCACCAACTCCTCCCTCGGCGCCGACCGCGCCGACCGTGACGGTGACAGCCGCGCCAATCTCCTCGAATACGCCGTGGGCTCGGACCCCCTGGTGGTCAACACCACCGCCCCCGTCACGCTTTCCACCTCGGGAGGCTTCCTCACCCTGACGTTCAGCCATATCGACGACCCATCCCTGACCTATGTCGTCGAGGTCAGCACCGATCTCTCGGTCTGGGTCCCGGCGCAGACCTACACCGGTCTGACCAGCGCCGGCACCATAACCTACACCGATACGGCCACCCTCGGCGCCACCACCCGACGCTTCCTCCGTTTGTCCGTCTCCACTCCGTAGGCAGCTTGACGTGAAGAAGCCCTGATTCCCGTGGAACGGCCGCCCCCTGGAATGGCGGCCGTTTTTTCCCGCTTCGCACCGACACGCGCGGCGTATCCAACGGAATACGCTAAACTGTCGAGATGCTGGTCCCACGGCCATCACGGCGTAATCTGCAACCTGTCTGCCGTGCATCCGCACCCAAGACTCTAGTCCCTCCTTCCGTCCTCCGGTCCAAATCTTCCTCGAGGCCGTATTCGAAACTCTTCGCCCCCATGCCAAGCCCCCGCCTCAAAGCCATCGTCTGGATGAAGCCTTACGCCTTCGATCAGGTTTTGTCGCACTCGGAAATCGAAGGCCTGCGCGAGGTCGTCGACGTGCTGGATATACGCCAGGACGAGTTTCCCACCGACGAAAGCCTCGAGGATCCGCGTCTCTGCCAGGCGGAGATCATCCTC
This sequence comes from Opitutaceae bacterium, assembly GCA_027482905.1. Lineage (GTDB taxonomy): Bacteria > Verrucomicrobiota > Verrucomicrobiia > Opitutales > Opitutaceae > IMCC26134_A. The sequence continues at coordinate 16,567 of JAIXVP010000298.1, read as the reverse complement.
TCGAGCTGGGGTCTCCCGCGCATGGACGCGCGCATGCTCTCCGCCCTGCCCTCCCTACGCGCCATCTTCCACGCCGCCGGCTCGATAAAATCCTTCGTAACCGACGAACTCTGGGATCGCGGCATCCGGGTGAGCAGTGCCGCCGAGATCAATGCCCGCCCGGTGGGCGAGTTCACCTTCTCGATGATCGTCCTGTCCCTGAAACGCGTCTGGCCACGAGTGATGGCGCAGCGCGAATCGGGCCTTTACCTGCCCGAAGATCCTCTCCTCGTCGGCGCCGCCGGCAGCACCGTGGGGCTGCTAGGGCTCAGTCGCACCGGGCGCCTCGTGCGGGAGCAAATTCGCCGCCTCGATGTGTCCGTGATCGCCTATGATCCGCTTGTCTCCGCCGCCGAAGCAGCCGCGCTCGATGTCGAACTCGTATCCTTGGATGAGGTTTTTGCCCGCTCACACGTCGTCAGCTGCCACATTCCCTTGCTCGACGAAACCATCGGGCTTCTCCGTCGGGAACATTTCGCCACCATGCGCCCCGGCGCTACCTTCATCAACACCGCCCGAGGGGCAATTGTGCGGGAAGACGAGTTGGCCGACGTCCTTGCCTCCCGTCCGGACCTGTGGGCCCTGCTTGATGTGCTGACCGTCGAGCCACCGGCGCCGGACGCGATTCTCCCCGCCATGCCCAATGTCGTCGTGACACCACACCTAGCCGGCAGCCTCGGCCCGGAATGCCTGCGCATGTCGCGCGCGATGATCGAAGAGATCGACCGATTCGCCGCCGGCCAGTCTCTCCGCGGAGAATTCGTCCGCACCCAACTCGCCATCTGCGCCTGAACATCCCACCGGGCGCGCCCGCGCCAACCGCCGTCTTTTGTGCTCACGATTTTTCTCCAGCACTCCCCTCCCGGCGCAAGCCCGACCGGCGGGCGGGCAAGACAAGGGACCGCGAAGACCAGATGAAGGGAACGATTTTCGCCCACAGCCCGTTGCGATCATCAGCGATGAAGCCGGTCCAGCCCTCCCCATCCGCGTGATCACCGGCTAGCGTATCAAACAAACCACTGCGAAAACGTAGCCCGAAAAACCTAGACCCAAAAGAACACCGAGAACATATATCGATACTCCTCCTTCCGTATGTCGATGGATCCTCGGCGTTGTTCAACGGCTAGATTTTCGCTTAATACACGCTACGGGACGGTTTTTCCGACGGTTGATATAAACCATGACCTCATTCCTTTGAACTCCTCCTCCAAGCTGCCTACCCTGCTCTTCCTGCTGCCGCTGCTGGCCTCTTGCGCGAGTCCCGCCGCGCGCGATACACGGCCGAAGCCGCCGGCGCTTCCGCCGGCCGGCTATCAACTCGTCTGGTCCGATGAATTCGACGTCGACGGCCCCCCCGACCCGGCCAACTGGATCTTTGAACACGGTTTCGAACGCAATAAAGAGGCGCAGTTCTACCAGCCCGACAATGCGCAGGTTAAGGACGGTTTGCTCGTGATCGAAGCCCGCCGTGAATCGGTTCCCAACCCGCGCTACGAACCAGGTTCCGACAACTGGAGGCGCCAGGCCGCGCGCTCCACCTACACGTCCGCCAGCGTGCTCACCCGCGGGCTGCACCAGTGGCAATATGGTCGTTTTGAACTACGCGCCCGCATCGATGTGCGCGCCGGCCTCTGGCCCGCGTGGTGGACGCTGGGGGTGGACGGCGAGTGGCCCTCCAACGGGGAGATCGATATCATGGAATACTACCAGGGAAAAGTGTTGGCCAACGTGGCTTCGGGCACCACGCAACGCTACAAGGCCAAATGGCATTCGGAAACCAAGCCTCTCGCCGAGCTCGGCGGCGAAGCCTGGGCGGCGGATTTTCACGTTTGGCGCATGGATTGGACGCGCGACAACATCCGCCTCTACCTGGACGACCGCCTGATGAATGAAACCAAGGTGACGGACACCAGAAACCCAGACGGCACGATGCCCTTCCGCCAACCACACTACATGATCCTCAACCTCGCCTTGGGCGGCGACAACGGCGGCCCCCTCCCCGAGAGCTCCATCCCGGCCAAATTCGAGATCGACTGGGTGCGCGTCTATCAACCCAAGCGCTGAACGCCGGAAGACCCCATTGGACTAAACCTTGTTTTTAAAACGACGTTCGATGCTCAACGTGTCGGTCCACAGGCCGTAGATACCCGCCGCCGGCGCTTGATATCGTAAGCGATCACCACCGCCTTGTTCCGACCCGGAGACACGTCCACGCCGAGCCGCCTCGGGTTCGCCAGGAAAAGAGTGTTTGGCTTCCGCAACGGGTCGTTCACGAAATATATCACGTCCGCGAAAAACCTTTTCCCGGCCCACACGTGACCCCAAGAACGAGTGGTTCGGTCGCCCTCGAAGCTCGGTGGACGCCCCATTTGACCGACGTTTGTTCGAAGTGGTCGAGCAGCCGCAGAAAACCATATCAAAGCGAGGCCGAGCTAGAAGCGGGAGAGATCCATCGTGGGGACCGGAGCACCCCGCCTAGAAAACGGACCACTCGACGACCGTTATATCCCCGCCCATAACGGATTCCGGAAAGACAAGTTTAAGGTAACGGGCGCGAGCGGGATGCTCGATCAAAACAGGCGATCCGACCGGAGTAATCCCTTCATCGGCGCCGCCGAGCGTGTTCCAGTTCGCTCCATCCAATGATACTTGAATCGAGTAGCGGTAACTCTTCCACGGATACTCGAAACGAATCTCCTGACGGGTAAAGTCACGGACGGCGCCGAGATCGATCGTCAACCAACCGCCTTTGGCGTCGGCCGGCGCGGACCAGCGGGTGGCATAGTTATCGTCGAACGCGCGTTCGGGTCCGGTGTGAGGCTCACGCCGGCCGGAGGAGCTGGCGGTGGCGCCGAGCCCGACATCGGCGAGATTTGACGATTCACCGCGCCGATTGCGAAGACCGGTGAGAAATTCCGGGCCGCGATGGGTGGGCGCGATCATCTCCAGCAGGCCATCGGATCGGAAAGAAAGCCCATCGACGCAGGTCTGACGGCCGATGAAGCCCGGATCAAAAGGAATGCTATGTCGATGATATAGAACGTAGAAGCGACCTTCACGGATGAAGACGGCATGATGTCCCGGGGAAATGATGTCGTTGGATTTATCGGTCGTGAGGAGCGGATTGTTGGTTGCTTCGACAAAAGGTCCGAAAGGGGAATCGCCGACGGCGTAGCGAACCTCATAGGTGTCCCTGTCCGTCCGGCCCCGGGAGTAGGTGAGGAGATACCGGTTCGCATGTTTGAAGAGGAACGGTGCTTCAAAATAGTTGTCCGGGGTGACATCGCGCACCTCGCCGTCGAACGTGACCATATCAGCCTTCAGTTTGACCGCCCAGCAGCGCCCGTTGGTCCAGTTCCAGCCCGACCCCCAGTAGAGATACGTCTGGCCATCGTCATCGATGAAGGCCTCCGCATCGATCATGTGGTAACCGGGTTTATAATTCGAAGCGATCAGCGGACGGTCACCAAGGGCATTGCGCCAGGGTCCGGCCGGTTGGTCGGCTACCCCGACCCAGACTTCGCTGCCGACCGAGACATACATGAAGAACCGCCCGTCGCCGGCCCGAACGACCGATGGCGCCCAGACCTTCGAGCTCTGCGAAGTCGGGCTGGTGCATGCACGTTTGGTCGGCCAGTTGAGCTCGCGGAAGGTCCAGTTGCCGAAGTCGCTAGACGCCCAGCAACCCAGGGAATCTCCGCCCCAAGGGTCCAAGGTGGCGAAAATATAATTAACCCCTTCATGCCTAACGAATGAAGGGTCGGCATAGTAGCCGGGCAAAATGGGATTGGCGGCGTGGGGTTGCTCGGCCGGACGAAGCGCGGCGGCCGAGTCCGAGGCCGGTTCGCGGGCGAACGCTCCGAAGAGGAAGGCCCCGAAAAGGACGAGCGAGCGAAAGAGCTTCATTTGGGAGTCACGACCCTTGTTTCGCCTGTCTTGACGTCAATGGACCATTCCCGGGGTTCAGGCAGCCAAAGTCGGCCCTTGCCGATTTCGAGCGGCATCCACAGGTAACGCCCGTCTTGGTGGTCGGCGGGGCTCCAAATGTCCCCCATGAAGATAACCGACGTTTTTTTCGTGCCCACGACCTTGAGCATGAGGGTTGATTGCGAGCCGTAGGTTTTGGTCTCGGGCGGAGCGATGTCCTGAAAATCCGACCACGGACCGGCGAGAGTTTTGGCGGTGGCGTATTGATTGTTGTTCGGAGCCCAACCGCTCATCCAGGAGCCTATCATGTAATATAGTCCGTCGTATTTCACCAGCGCGCCGCCCTCAAGACGGGTGCGAACAAAACAAACTTTCTCCGCGACGTCCAGATAGTCGTCGGAAAGCCGGGCTATAAAGAAACCATTGGTCGGTCGGGCCTCAAAGATAAGATAGGCGGATCCGTCGTCGTCCACAAACTGGCCGATATCGCGACTCTCCTCGTTGAGGGGACGAAAACTGCGCACAAACGTATAATCTCCATCGACCGTATCGCTCACATAAACGCCCACGCGGGCCAGTTTGTAGGCTTTGTCGTCAAGGTGAACATACATGACGAATTTCCCGGTGCGGGCGTTGTGAAAAACCTTGGGCCGTTCCAAAACGAAGGGAACGCCCAGCCCGCTCTCGGGCGGACCGGTGCGGATGACCTGGCGGCGAAACTCCCAGTTCATGAGATCTTTCGATGCGTAGCAGGCCACCTTGCGCTCGATGGCTTTTTTACCGCCTCGTTCGCCGCCGCGATCTTCACCGAACCAATAGTAGGTATCGTCCAGTTTCAATATTCCGCCGCCATGCGCCTGGATGTGGTGCCCGCGATCATCGGGCCAGATCGCGCCTGGAACGATACTGGAACGAAGCGAAGCGGTCGCTTCGGCGTGAAATGACGCGAAAAAAACCAGACCTACAAAAATCGATAAAAGCGGCAGCCTGTGGTTGATCATAACGAGATCGCGGCGAATTCAGGAGCCCACGCGCAAAGCGCCGCCGGTGTCGGCGTCAGGCAGTTCATACAACCTCAACGCGGTGGCGGGCGGAGAGCTGTCGCGAGGGCGATCTCGGTTGCGCGGGAGAGTCTCCCAGCGCAGCACCCAGCGACGGCCTCCATCGCGCGAAACGGCGGTCTGCACCTCCATACCCGGAGTTCCCGACACCGGTGCCGCAAGCGATGCGGGCAATATGTTTTCGGGCGGGGGCAAAGTGGCGCGCGTGCGCAGAGTGGTCGGGTCGAGGCGCCAGCGACCTGCTCCCACGTCGTGCGTGGTGGAGAAATCAACGAGCAGGCTTCCGTCCGGTTGCGGCGTGGCCGCGCCAAGCGTGACCTCCGCGGTGATCGAGCCTCCGCCCGAGAAGCCCCAGCGGAAATCCCAATCGCTGATCTGGCTGACATCCCACCTGGCGGAATCGGCGGCGGGTCGGGCGGCGAAGGCCTGCGATTTCCCCCGCGAATCGTAACGATGATAAACCACGATGGGACGGTTGCCGGCGTCGAAGCCGAGATTGAAGGTCATGTTGATCAAACCTTGTTTGACCGGGGCGGAGTCGATCACCTCGCCCGTCTTCAGCGTGATCGGTAGGACCAGAGGGGTGCCGTCGCACCGTTCCCAGTGAATCATATCGGGGCTGCGTGCATAGGAGAGGGTGTGGTTGGTCGAACAATCCGGCGACTCGCGCCACATCCATACGAGATGAAAGCGTCCGTCAGGCCCGAGCACCGGGTTCATGGCATAGGCGTTGCGCTGGCCCTGGCCGTCGAGCAGGGACGTGTCGATAAGGTTGCTCCAGGAGCGGGCCGAGGAGTCGTAGCGGTTGTAGATGTCGCTCCCGTTGCCGCTGGATCCGTCGCGGTATCGAAAGAGCAGGTCGCCGGCGGCGTTTTTAAAAAACACCGGGTAGGTCACGCTCCCTTCGCGGACGCCGGTCATGCGGTCTATCCGCACCAGCGAAGACACGTCAAAGGGCCTGCTCGACCGATAGTAGCAAAGCGGATCGTTGTGCATGTTGCCCGAGAGATGCAGGCATCCGTCCCGATCCAGGGCGAGGGCGAGGTAATTGTGACTGTCCCAGCCCGTGATGTTGGACGCGCGACCGTCGCGATTCGGAAGGACGACGCCCTCGGGATGCACCTTCGTCCACCCGGTTTCGTCGAGCCTTCGACCCGCCACCGTGATGCGCCGCTCCGCATCGTAATAGGCGATGAACTGATGCCCGCGCTCGGTGAGAAAGGCGAAGGACACCGGATGTCCCGACCAGACCGTGTCCACCGGCAAATCGGCCAGGATGGCCGCCGGTTCCGACACGGCAGGCAGCGGCATCACCCCGCAGAGCAGAACAGAAAAGAAAAGAAGCCGGGTTTGGCGAAACATGATCGAATATGGGGATGCGGAGCGGGGAAATGAAAAGCCGGATCAGCGAGCGGGTGACACGACTTCGATGGTGAGCACGCTCCTCGCCGGGATCGTCCACGAGGGTTTCGTCGTCCTCAAACTCTCGTCCTCGAGCCGTTCATAGCGCGCGTTCGCGAAAGGCGAGGTCAGCCAGCGGGAAACGCGGCCTGCGGCGCCCGGCAAAATCGCGAGATCCAGCGAGAGCACCCGCGCGGATTCGGCGTCGTTCAAAGCGACCACCACCAGCTTCCGCGTCTTCGCATCGTAGGCGGCGGTGACGTGTTCGCCACCCGTGGTCAGGATCGTCATCCCCGGACGAATGTGCCGGCTGTATTGGGCAAACACATACGCCTTTGCGTTTACCCTGCCGAGTTTGGGATTCAGCATGTTGGCGTCGATGAAGCCCCAGCCGCTGCCGCCTTTGCCCTCGCGGCCGCCGTCGATGGGCTGCCAATAGCACCAGGCGAGGGGACGGAGGAGCGCCATGTCGCGATGAAGAACCCGGGCCATGTGCAGGCCGTCCGCGTCCCGGTCGCCATGCTCGGAGTTCCAGATGACCTTGCCGTCGCGGACCCCGGCCTCGGCGCGGAGGGCGTCTCGGTTGCCGCCAACCCCTTGGTAGCCGTGAACGTTGACCTGGGCGACGATCGCACGCACCTCGGGCGAAAAGGCGCGCCAGGCGTTCAACGCATGGTCGTAGGACGTCTCATCGGAGGCGCTGAGAGGGAGGGCGGCGAGCCCCTGCCGGTCAAGGGCGGCACGGACGAGAGGGAGTATCTCGGCCTGGGAGCGGGGGGAAAAATGCGCGCCTTCTTGTTTGCCGTTCGCAAACCAGTAATCGGAAGAGGGCTCGTTGAACGTCGCGACCGAGGTGAAGGCGATACCCCAGTGGTCGGCGGCGCGGCGCGCGATGGTGGCTATGTAGTAGGCGAAGGACTCGCGCATGTCGGCGCGGAGGTTTTCGATGTTTCCCTTGGGTCCTCCGGAAGGATTGTCGTTCACGCACATCCACCAGGGAGGAGAGTTGAAAAAGAGCTCGAAGCGATCGGCGCCGCGGTCGCGGGCTTTTTGTAGCATGCCACGCTGGTTGGCGTCGGCGTTCCAATTCCAGCTGGCGGAGGCGGGGTCGCGGTCCCGGCCATCAACCCAGAACGTGTCGAGCTGGCGGAACGGCAGTATGGAACGGGAGACGACCATCCGGCGTCCGTCGATCTCGGCGGAGCTGCAGGCACCGGCGTTGTAACGGGCGATCGTCATGCCAAGCCCGGGCAGGGTGTGGCCATCGATCCGCACGGTGCCGGTGGTGAAAAGCCAGTCGGCGACGTCATCACGATGGCCGAAATCCTTGGTCCACCACGCCAGAGAGGTGCCCCACCCCATCCAAACTCCCTGGGTGGCGGCCGGATCGATTCTGACCTCGGCCGGAGAATTCGAAATGGTATCCGGTTTCTCGGCACGAAGCCCGGTCGACAGGAAGGCAAAACCGGTTGCGAGCCAGACCAAGGGGCGAGCATGTTTGTTCATGAGTTGAATGGAGGGGCGTGATAAACCGAAAAGGGGAAAGCCACGCGCCGCACACGGTCGATCGATGGCGAATTTGGAGTTCGGATAGAGGATTTACAACACGCCGCGCGTGGGATCGAATTGCGATGAGGCCCGCAAATCGAGCGCGAGACGCGAATTTAAGCGATACCCGTTAAGGTAAACAGATCCGGGCCGCGCGCACTCATTTGGTATATCGTAAACACCGAATCCCTTGCCTCGACCGGCGATCGCGCCCGCCGTCGGAGACAGGAGAACGCGCCGGACCGGTCGCTTGCCAAGACGACCGCAAACGGGGAAATCCTACGTCGCCCCGTGCTCTTTCGATTCACCTCCGGCGGAGCCTTTCTCGACCAGCGCCCCCAAGACCACCATGCCTCTTGCCTACCGTTTTCCGAATCGCTCGGCAGCTTTAGCCATCTGTCTCACCTACTGCCTTTTTATCGCAACCCGTCTGGTCGGCCAGACGCTGACCGTCGCCGATGACGTAAGAACCGTGACCAGTCTGGCGTCCGGCACCGTAGCCACCTTGACGGGGCGCGCCGAATTGCACGTGACCGGCACGGGCGACCCCATCCCGTCCGCCACGATCAATCTCAACTCCGCCGACGCCTGGTTTTTTCTGGATAACATCCGCCCCGCCACCGTGACGTCGACTTTTCTGCCCCGCATCAAGGTGGGCGGCGCGTCCGCGATCTCCGGCACCAACGTCCGGGTCGTCGAGTTCGGTATGGGCACCGTCGTCATCCCGCATCCCCCTTCTTTCCAGCCCCTCCAAGTCTTCAGCGGCCCGTGCTTCACCGGCAGCTCGGTCGGCCTGAACCTCAACACCTATTACAATACCGCCGCCGCCCTCGGGACCTTTAACCGCACGATCAGCTCGTTTAAACTGAAACGCGGTTACTCCGCCACCTTCGCGCAGAACGCCAACGGCACCGGCACCAGTCGTGTCTTCATCGCCCAGGACGGAGACATCCAGATCAGCGTCATGCCGGTCGGCCTGCAAAACTGCGCCGCATTCGTCCGCGTCCTTCCCTGGCGCTGGACGGGCAAGAAAGGCTGGGCCGGCGCCGTCCAGACCCTCGTCGATCCCCTCTGGTCCTACGACTGGGACAACGTCACCACGTCCACCACCAACGCGGAATACGTGCCCATGCGGCACAACGCCACCTGGAACGCCTACTCCAACATCAACTCCAAGCAGAACTCCACCCACGCGCTCGGCTTCAACGAACCCGACAAGGCCGACCAGGCCAACATGACCGTCGAGGCCGCGCTCGCCCAGTGGCCCAATCTCCTCGCCTCCGGTCTCCGCCTCGGCGCCCCCGCGCCCAGCGACGCCGGCGCCGGCCTCACCTGGCTCTACGATTTCATCGACGCCGCCAAGGCCGCCAACCTTCGCGTCGACTACGTCCCCGTCCACTTCTACAAGGGCAACTGGACCTCCTCGCAGCTCTACAACTGGCTCAAGGCCATCCACGACCGCACCGGCCTGCCCGTCTGGGTCACCGAGTTCAACAACGGCGCCAACTGGACCGACGCCACCGAGCTCCCCACCCTCGCCTCCAACGCCAACGAGATAAACGGCTTCCTCGACGTCATGAACGGCGCTCCCTTCGTCGAGCGCTACTCGATATACAACTGGGTCGGCGCCACCCGTATGATGGTCGACGACGCCGGCGCCCTCACCCCCGCCGGCATCGTCTACCGAGACAAGGCCTCCCCCATCGCCTACGTCCAGGCCGTTCCACCCGCGGTCGGACGCGGCATCGCGCAGTTTCCGCTGGATGGCGACACGATCGACAACTCCGGCTACGGCAACAACGCCGTCGCCGTCGGCATCCCCACCTTCGTCACCGGACACCGCGGCCTGGCGGTCCAGCTCGACGGCGGCAACCACATCCAGCTTCCCGGCTCCATCGTGAACAGCGCCGCGTTCAGCTTCTCCGCCTGGGTCCTCTGGAACGGCGGTGGCGACAACCAGCGCATCTTCGACTTCGGCAACGACACCACCCAGTTCATGTTCCTGAGCCCCGGCGTCGGGGGCAAAATGCGCCTCGGCCTCCACAACGGTTCCGCCGCCACGCAATACATCGAGACCAACGCGCTCTCTCCCGGCGCCTGGCATCACGTGGCCGTCACGATGTCCGGCACCGCCGCCAGGATCTACCTCGACGGCGTCCTCCAGATCGCCGGCACCATCACCACGCCCACCGTATCCGCCACCGACCGCAATTACCTTGGCAGGAGCCAGTGGACGGCGGATCCGCTTTTCAACGGTCTGCTCGACGATGTTCGCCTCGCCGACTACGCGCTCAGCGCCACCCAGATCGCGGCGTTGGTCACCACCACGCCGCCCCAGTTTTCCACCGCCGCCATCGCCGGCCCCGCCGCCACCCAAGGCCAGGTCTACTCGGGCTCCCTCGCCGGCTCCGCCATCGACGCCGACGCGGGTGACACCGTATCCTACGCCAAGGCCAGCGGTCCGGACTGGCTCCGGGTTTCCGCCGGCGGCGCGCTCTCCGGCATCCCCACCTTTGCGGATGAAGGCACTCAGGAATTCACCATCTGCGCCACCGACGCCGCGGGTGCGACCCACTTCGTCGTGCTTACGATCCAGCTGCCCGCTGTTTTGGGCAACGGCACGTGGAACGCCGACTCCAGCGCCAACTGGAGCGACACCACCAAGTGGGTTGGCGCCTTCCCCGCGAACGGCGCGGCCAACACCGCAAACTTCGCTTCGATCAACATCACCGCCGACCGCACCGTCACCCTCGACGGCTCCCGGTCAATCGGCACGTTGACCTTCGGCGACGCCTCGGGCGCGCAGAATTGGCGCGTCGATTCCGCCTCCGGAGGCGTCCTCACCCTCGACACCGGCACCACCGCCGCCCCTTCGCTCGTGGTCAACCAGAACACCGCCACCCTCGCCACCCCGCTCGCCGGCGCGAACGGCTTCGCCAAGAGCGGCACCGGCACCCTGGTGCTCGCGGGCGCCAGCTCCGTATCCGGCACCGTCTACATCGACACCAACAGCACCACCACCGCCGAGGGCATCGTTCGCGCCACCCACCCCGACGCCTTCGACTCGGTGAATTCGATCCAGATCCGCGACAACAACGCCGGCAGCTCCACGCTTGAACTCGACGGCGCTCTGGGCGGCATCGTCACCCCGGCCGCCCTCACGCTTAGCGGACGCAACAACACCGTCGTCGCCCTGCGCAATATCGCCGGCGACAACAGCATCACCGGCGGCCTCACCCTGAATTCCGGCGGCGGGAACTACCTCTTCCAGTCCGACGCCGGCACGCTCACCCTCGCGGGCTCGCTCACCTCGCTGGCCACCGGCGCCAGAATCCTCACTTTCTCCGGCGCGGGCAACTTCGCCCTCTCCGGACCGTTATCCAACGGCGGCGCCACCACCGGCGTATCCATCGTCAAGAACGGGTCCGGCAGCCTTACCCTCTCCGGGGCCAACACCCACACCGGCACCACCACGGTCACCGGAGGCTCGCTCAACCTGACCGGCTCCGGCGTCCTCGGCTCGGGAGCGCTGTCGCTCGCCTCCGGCACGTCCCTGAATCTCTACACCGCTTCGACGCTTGCCCAGACCGTGAGCGGTTCCGGGGGCATCGTCACCCACGGCGGCACCACCACCCTTTCGGGTAACTTCACCGGATTCACCGGTTACTGCACCTTAAATACCGGGGCCTCGTCGATCGGCATCGCCTCGACCGCGTCCGTGAGCGGATCCGCCCGCTACGACATCGCGGCCGGAACAACCTCGTTCCAGGGCATCATCGCCAATGTCGCGAGCGGGACCAACACCTTTGCCTTCGGCGCCCTCGCCGGCGTCCCCGGCTCCATCCTGCGCAACGGTCTCAACGTGACCGCCTCGAATACCTTTCAAATCGGCGCCCTCAACGCTTCGACGGACTTCGCCGGCTCCATCGGCGGAGGCGGCGGATCGATCGCCGTCACCAAGGTCGGCTCGGGCGTCCTCACGCTGTCCGGCGCCAACACCTACACCGGCGCCACCACCATCAGCGCGGGAACCCTGCGTGTGAACGGCTCGACCGCCGCCGGCACGGTGACGGTCGCCAGCGGCGCCACCCTCGGCGGCAATGGCGCGGTCGGGGGTTCGGTCAGCGTGCTGACCGGTGGATCCATCGCGCCCGGCGCCGGCGTCGGCACCCTTTCGGTAGCGGGCAACGTCGTGCTGCAATCGGGTTCCTTCACCCGGATCGAGCTCGATCGCTCGCTCGACACCCATGACAGGCTCGCCGTCTCCGGCACCCTCGCGTTCGGCGGCACCCTCGTCGTCTCCAATCTCGCCGGCAACCTCGCCGCCGGCGACACCTTCACGCTTTTCACCTCGACCGCCCGCTCCGGCGCCTTCGCCACCGTCACCTTGCCCACCCTTGCCTCCGGCCTGGAATGGGACGCGACCACGCTCGCAACTTCCGGGACTTTGACGATCAAGGCCCTCGAGTCCACCTATGCCGGTTGGTCGGCACGCTATGCCTTGCCGCAGAATTCCGCCGGCCTCGACTCCGACGCGGACGGCGACGGAATCGCCAATGCTTTCGAATGGCTCTCGGGCGGCGACCCCACGTCGGCGGCCTCCTCCCCGGGCGCCGCGCTCGCCCTGCGCTCGTTCACGGAAACCGAGTTCCCCGGCGCGATCGCCGGCAAACGCTACCTCACCATGGCCGCCCGTGTGCGCAAACTCTTCACCGGCGTCACCCTCGTTCCCGAAGGCGCGACAAGTGTGGAAGGGCTCTCGCTGCCCACGGCGGCGTCCGACGTGCTTCCCACGAACCTGGCGGTGGACGACGGCGAGTTTGAAATCCGCACTTTCGTCTTCACGACCCCCATCGAGGACTCGCCCACGGGCCGGGGCTTCATGCGTCTGCGGGTCACCTCGCCCTAACGCGATCGCTTTTGCTTGCCGCCCGCATTCGTCGAAAATCGTCCATCACTTCGAAGAATCACTTTGGGAATACGTTAAACCACAGGCCCCGTTGCCTCCCGTCCGTCCGCAAAGCAGGATTCGACTGTCACAACACCCCGCGCTGCACTCCGCGCTGCTTCCTCAAGTAAAATCCCACCCTTCCCGTCAGCGATTTCATCAGAGTCCAGATCCCGCGCCGTCCGGGGCGCCCGCATTCCCGTTACTGCCGTCCGCTTTCTACAAACCCATCCACATGTTCCCCTCCGCTCACCCCGCGAAACGATCGCTCGCCTGCCTCCAGATCACCGCCGCCCTCGCCCTGGCCGGCCTTCCAGGGACCGCCCACGCCGCCTATCAAGCCGTCGAGACCTTCAATAATCTCAACACCGGCGCCCTCGGCGGTCAAAACGGCTGGGTGGTTTCCACCGAGAGCACCACCGCCGCTCCAGCCGTCGCCACCGATCCCGACAACGCGGTCAACAAGGTCTTCAGCCTGGTCGGCATCCGAGACGCCTACAAACCCCTCCCCACCAACATCGCCGACGCTTCGGGCGGCACCTTGTTCTACCGTCTCCGCGCGAACGGCACCGGCAACAACATCTCCTTCGGCCTCTCCGATGTCGTGGCGCCCGGACTGGCCAACTTCCCTGATTTCGAAATCCAAAACGCATTGCCCAGCGGGGCCAACTTTCAGTCCCGTGACGGTGCCGTCGGTGTGCGCGCCCTGTTCACCATGACCACGGGGGTCTGGTATAACATTTGGTGCGTGGTGAACACGAACAATGAAACCTACCGGATCTACGTCCAACGCGATGGCGACGCGGCTTATGCGAGCCAGACCGAGCTCGTTTCGTCCGACGGCACCTGGGATTTCCGCAACGGAGCAGCCACCAATCCGCTCACCACCTTCCTGGTGATGTCGAACGCGAACACCTCCAATATCATGATCGACGACATCTACGTCGATCCCGCCGCCGCCGCCAATCTCACCAACCCCGCCCTCGCCGCCGTTTCGGACGCCGACCTCGACGGCCTCGACGACACCTGGGAAATTTTCTACTTCGGCAACATCACCGCCCAGAATGGCACCGGCGACCCCGACGCCGACGGCTTCACCAACGAGCAGGAAGAGACCGCCGTCTCCGCGCCAAACAACATAGCCTCCACTCCCAACGACATCGACGCCGACGGCCTGGCCGACGCCTGGGAAGTCACCTATTTCGGCAACCGCACCGCCCAAAACTCCAGCGGGGATCCCGACGGGGACGGAGCCACGAACCTTCAAGAGCAGGTCGCCGGCACCAACCCGGCCAACGCCGCTTCCTTCCCCGATACCGATGCGGACGGACTGAACGACGCCCGGGAGATCCAATTCTTCGGCACCATCGCCGCCCAGACAGGCAGCGGCGACGCCGACTCGGACGGAGCCACCAACGCGGCCGAAATGGCCGCCGGCTCCTCCCCTGTAAACGTCAACTGGACCCCCACGCAGGCCGTGCTGGCCAACCGCTGGAGCTTTGACGGCAACCTGACCGACAGCGTCGGCGGCTCCAACGCCACCATCGTGGACCCCGACTCCAACTCGGCGGTCGGCGGCACCGTCACCCAAACCTCCACCGCCGTCACCCTGACCGGCGGCGCCTCGGCCACTTCGGCCGCCGTCAAACTCGGGACCAACCTCCTCGGCGGCAAAACCTCCCCCGTCACCCTTGAATTCTGGGCCACCCAGAACGCCGTGCAAAATTGGGGCCGTATCTTCGACTTTGGCAGCTCCACGACCGAGTATCTCTTCATGTCCTGGACCCGCGGCACCGCCGCCGCCCAAGACCGCGCCGAATGGGTGGACGGCGTGACCAACGGCGTCTCCGACACCACCGGCGGCTACACCCTCGGGACCAAGTATCACATCGTGATGACCCTGACTCCCGCCGCCAACACCGGCGGAGCCCTCGCCAGCGGCACCCGCGTCACTTGGTATGTCGCCCCCGCCATCGCCACTTCGGGTCTCATAGCGAAAGGCACCTTCGACACCACGAACACCCTCGCCAACCTGAACGACCTCAACAACTGGATCGGACGCTCCATGTGGGCCGGTGACAACGTCGCCGCCGCCACCTTCGACGAAGTCCGCATCTGGAATGGCGCCCTCACCAACGACGCCATCAACACCTACCAGCTCGCCGGTCCCAACTCCTTCGTCTTCGTCGACTCCGATGCGGACGGCCTCAGCGATCCCTGGGAACTCGCCTATTTCGCCGACCTCACCAAATCCGGCACCGACGACCCTGACAGCGACGGCTTCACCAACGCGGCCGAATACACCGGCGGTTCCAACCCCACCATCACCGCCTCCATCCCCACCGACACCGACGGCGACGGCCTGCTCGACAACTGGGAAATCCAATACTTCGGCAACCTCGCCCAGACCGCATCCGGGGATCCCGACGCCGACGGCGCCACCAATCTCCAGGAATACCTCGGCCTCTCCAATCCAAACAGCAACAGCAGTTTCCCCGACGACGACTTCGACTTCATGAACGACGCGTGGGAAGTGCTCTACTTCGGTAACATCGCCCAGGGCCGCAACGACGACCCCGATGGCGACGGCTACACGAACGGCTTCGAGCACGACAACAAATACGACCCCACCAGTTTCCGCTCCAGCCCCGACAGCGACGCCGACGGACTGGCCGACGGCTGGGAGGTCAACTACTTCAAGCAATCCGGAGAAACCGGCGTGAACGACCTCACCACCATCCTCGCGCGCCAGTCCGGCGCCGATGACCCGGACGTCGACACCTTCACGAACCTCCTCGAATACACCTTCTCGACGGACCCGACGCTCGGCACCTCCATCCCCGGAGACATCAACAACGACGGCGTAAGCGACGGTATCCTGCTTCGGACCGGCGACATTCTGGGAACCACCTCCTTCAACGCCGGCCTAAACTGGCTCGGTGCCGCGACCCCCGTGTCCGGCGCAAACTACGTCGTCGCGCTCAACGGTCTCCGCACTCCCACCACCGGCGACGTGACCTTCGCGGGTGACAAACTGATCCTCACCACCGCCGGCGGCAACGTGGGCACCCTCATCTGGAAAACCAACGGCTCGGCGACCTTCCCGCTTCTCCAATTCGACGGAGGCATGATCAACCAGGCCGCCAGCGCCGCCGCCGTCGCCATCAACGGCTCCGTGCTCGTCACCAAGCCCTCGACCCTCTGGGCCAACAACGGCGCCATCCTCGTCAACGCCCCGATCAGCGGCGCCGGCAACCTCACCTTCACCGGCGGCGCGCTGGTGACCTTTGCGGGAGTAAACTCCCACACCGGCAGCCTGGCCGTCACCAACACCGCCGGCTTCACCCTCGCGTCGACCGGCGGCCTGAAGTTCGTCCTCGGCGCCGCAGGCGTGAACAACGCCATCACCGGCACCGGCCCGGCCGTGTTCAACGGCGCCTTCACGCTCGATGTCGCCGGCGCCAGCGCCACCCTCGGCGACACCTGGTCCATCGTCACCACCACGGGAACCAAAACTTACGGCGCCACCTTTAGCGTCACCGGCTACGCCAACGACGGCGCCGCCTTCGGCGCCCGCAAGTGGTCGTCCCTCGGCTCCGCGCCCTTCTACCGCTTCGACGAGGCCACCGGCATCGTCACCGTC
>JAIXVP010000206.1 GCA_027482905.1 Opitutaceae bacterium | reverse complement strand
TGCATGGACTCGGTGGCGGAGACGTCGGCGGCGACCACGGTCGCGGTGCCGCCGGCGGCGGCGATCTCGTCGGCGACGGCCTGGCCGGCCTCGGGTTTCAACTCGAGGATGACGACGTGAGCGCCCTCTGCGGCGAAGCGCAGGGCGATGGCGCGGCCGATGCCGGAGCCGCCACCGGTGACCAGCGCGCGTTTGTTGGCCAGGCGATTGGGAAAAGTCATCGGGTGGGCGGTCAGGCGAAGACGGTGTAGAGCACGGCCATGGTTGCGAAGACGATCGCGGCGAGGACTTTGTAGTTGCCGAGGCCCGGCCAGCCTGGAGATCGGAGTCCGTCGAGAGGGCGGGGCCAGTAGAGCTTTTGCGCGTCCTCGGTGGCGAGTTTAGGCAGGGCGATGGTGAACGCGACCTGCATAGCGACGCAGGCGAGGAACATGTAGAAGGCCATCATCATGAAGCCGGTATCGGTGAAGAACGCGGGCACCCAGGCGAAGGTGGTGGGTTGCCAGGCGTGGAGGTTTTTCGCCGCGAAAATGGCGGCGCCGAGGAGCGAGCCGAGCCACAGGGTCCACTTGGCCCCGCGGGCGGAGGCGGCGGGCCAGAACACGCCGAGCAGGAACACGCTGGTGATGGGCGGGGCCATGTGGGCGATGATGTCGTTGAGGCTGTTGAAAATGCTCTCGTAGCGGTCGAGCAGCGGGACGAGCGCGATGCCGAGTCCGATGGCGGAAACGGTCGCGACGCGGCCGACGAAGACGAGTTGGCGGTCGGTGGTGGCGGGTCGGAACCGTTTCACCACGTCGTAGCTCACCATGGTGGCGATGGAGTTGGAGGCGCTGGAGAGGTTGCCCATAAGGGCGGCCATGAGGGCGGCGGCCAGCACGCCGAGCACGCCCATGGGGAGGAGGTTGCGGATCATTACGGCGTAGACCTCCTTGGACTGGTAAACACGCACGCCGCCGGGGGCGAGGATGGTGCCGTCGGAGGATTTGGTGACGGGCACGCCGGGGCCGAGAATGAGGGAGATTTCCCTGGCGTCGGCGGCGGCCGGAGCGGATGGAAGGGCGAGGGTGCGGAGGTCGAAGGTTTCGCCGGCCTTGAGTGACACGGGGGCGAAGGTGGCGAGGCCGGGGAGGTCGCCGGTGACGGCGACGACTTTGACGGCGGCGCCGTCCACGGTGAGGTTTTGCGCGACGCGCACCTGGGCGACGTCGTCCATGCGGCCCTGCTTGACGCTGGTGTAGAGCATGACGCCGGGGATGATGAAAATGAAGACCGGCAGGATCTTGATGAGCGCGCAGAAGATGGAGCCGACGCGGGCGTGGTTCTCGTCCTTCGCGCCGAGCACGCGTTGCACGATGGTCTGGTCGGCGCACCAATACCAGATGCCGAGGACGGGGTAGCCGAGGAGGATGGAATACCAGGGCATGCCGCTGTCGTCGCCGTGGGGGCGGAGCATGCTCATCATCTTCCCGTCGGTGGAGCCGGCGAGGGCGCCGCCGGCGGCGAGGGTTTCGGTCATGCCGCTCCAGCCGCCGGTTTTTTGCCAGGCGAAGAAGGTGATGACGCAGGCGCCAACGAGGAGGACGACGGTCTGGATGGTCTCGGTGATGGCGACGGCGGCCAGACCACCGACCACGGTGTAGATGCCGGTGAGCGCGCACATCAGCAGGATACAGGTCCACTTCTCGATGCCGAAGATGTCGTGCAGGATCAGCCACCCGGTCGCGAGCGGGAAGGCGATATGGAAGATGATGGCGGCCGCGACCGAGACGATGGTCAGGCAATCGCGGCACTCGCGGCAGTAGCGTTTCTCGAGGAAGTCAGGGAGGGTGGCGACCTTCGAGCGCAGGTAGAACGGCGCGAAGAAGAACCCGAGGAGGACGAGCGTGAACGCGGCCATCCACTCGAAGTTGCCGTTGAGCAGGCCGCTATCGTAGCCGGACTGGGCGAGGCTGACGAGGTGGACGCACGAGATGTTGGTGGCGAAGAGCGCCATGCCGATGACGGGCCACTTGAGGGTGTGGGCGGCCATGAAGTAGTCCCCGGCGGCGGACTCGCCGGCGGCGGCGCCCTTTTTCTTGGCGTTCAGGCCGGCCCAGCAGCCGAGGCCGACGACGCCGACGAGGTAGGCAACGACTACGATCCAATCAAGGAGGCTGATGTTCATGGGGTGGCGGGTGGTTGGATTGGCGCGGGGTTCGGTTCAGGGAAGCAGGTCGGAGGACAATCCGGGCTCCTGCGGAGTGCGATAGACGCCGCCCTCGACCCGCACGGGGTGGACGAAGTGTTTACGAAGATGTGGAATGTGCTCGAGGAAGACGGCGGGCAGACCGAGCCCGATATGGTTGAAGAGAACGAGGTGCTGGTGGATCTGGCCCATGTCGCCGACGTGGGGAACGACGGGAACGCCGAACTTTTTGCAAAGCAGGCTGACGGCGAGGAACTCGCTCACGCCGGCGACACGGACGGCGTCCACCTGGATGAAACCGGCGCAGCGGAGTTGGAGGTAGTTTTTAAAGATGACGCGGTTGGGCACGTGTTCTCCGAGCGCCAGCTTCACGGGGGCGATGGCGTCGGCGAGGGTGCGGTGGCCGAGGACGTCGTCGGGGTGGGTGGGTTCCTCGATCCAGAACGGATTGATGGCGGACAGGCGGCGGCAGACGTCGATGGCCTGGGGCAGCGTCCACTGCTGGTTGGCGTCCACCATGACGCGGGCGGCGTCGCCGGCGACCTCGCGGACGATGTGGGCGCGGCGGATGTCGCGGTCGGGGTCCCTCGCGCCGACCTTGAGCTTCATGGCGGTGAAACCGGCGGCGAGGGCCTTCTTGCAGTTCTCGCGGACCTGTTCGTCGGAGTAGTTGAACCAGCCGACGGACGTGTCGTAGCCGGGGTAACCGGCGGAAAGGATGGATTGGCGGGCGAAGCGGGTGGGGTAGGCGGCGCGGACGAGGTCTGCGACCTGGGCGGAGGTGAGCTCGTCCTCGAGATAAGAGAGGTCCAGGGTCGCCACGAGTTGCTCCGGCGATAGATCGAGGAGGAGACGCCAGAGCGGGACACCGCGTTTTTTGGCCCAAAGGTCCCAGCAGGCGTTGGTGACGGCGGCGAGGGCGAGGTGGACGACGCCCTTGTGGGGACCGAGCCAGCGGAATTGCTGTTCGTCGGCCATCGCATGCTGGAGGGCCCCGAAGTCGGCCATGATGTCTTCGATGTCTTGGCCGACGAGACGTTCCGCGTAGAAGGCGGCGGCACGGCACACGAGGTCGTTGCCCT
>JAIXVP010000051.1 GCA_027482905.1 Opitutaceae bacterium | reverse complement strand
CGTCTGACTACGGATCAGAAGGTTTGGGGTTCGACTCCCTACAGCTGCACCATTTCTCAAAACCCGCCGCGCGAAAGCGTTGCGGTTTTTTTGTGGCCGGACAGGGCGACCGGGACGGATGCGTGGCGGCGCTCGGCGGGGTGCCGACATGAAAAACCCGCCGTGGCCAAGGACGGGCGGCGGGTGTTTCGGGTTGGTGTCCTGACCCCGACACCGGAGGGAGCAACGCAAGCCGCGCGGAGCGCGGCGCGGGGAAAGGCCCGGGTGGGCCGGCGGATCAGGCGACCTCGCGGAGTTCGCGGCGGCCGGTCTGGTGGCGCCGGGCTTTCACGAGCTGGGCGCGGCGGACGAGCATGCGGTCGAGCTTATCGACCAGCAGGGCGACCGCCTTGTGGCACTCGTCGGTCGAGACGGAAGCGTTCATGTCGGGCCCGTGAATGGCGATGTGGCCTTTGGCGGTGAAGCGGTGGGCGACATCCTGCTTCGGGTCGCACTCGAGTTCCACCCGGAGGCGGATGATGCGCTCCTCGTGCCGGAAGAGGCGGTCCGTCTTGTCTTGGACGAACTGCTTCAGGGACGGGGTGAGCTCGAGGTGGATGCCGGATACGATCAGGTCGTGGGTGTTGTTCATTTTATCGGTGGGATCTGGGTTTACCTTGGCCAGAATGGGTGCGAAGCCGTGTGCATGCGCACGACTCGCGAACTGCTGTCCGAATATGCCGTCATCATCGTGACGGGGGGCTCCGCCGGAATCGGGAAGGCTTTCATCGAACACGTGACGAGGCTGAATTCGCGGGTGGTCATTTGCAATCTTTCGCGGCGTAAACCGGACGGATTTTTGAGTCAGCTTAACCTGCGCCATGTTCCGGTGGATTTGAGCGACGCCGGGGCGTTGGCGGGGGCGGCGGCGACGGTATTAGCGCTTCTGAACGGAGACATGCCGCTGGGTAAGATCATGCTGGTCAATAACAGTGGTTTCGGGGGCTACGGCCGCAGCGACGAGCAGACCCGGGCGGACCAGGTGGAGATGATCGATCTCAACGTCCGCGCGGTGGTGGATCTGACCGCGCGCCTCCTCCCGGCGCTCAAGGCCCACGGGGGCGCGGTGGTGAACATCGCCTCCACGGCGGCCTTCCAGCCGACGCCCTTCATGGCGACCTACGGCGCGACCAAGGCCTTTGTCCTGCACTGGAGCCTGGCGCTGGGCGAGGATCTGCGCGGCTCGGGCGTCGAGGTGCTGGCGGTGTGCCCGGGGCCGACCTCGACGGAGTTTTTTAAGCGGGCCGGCCTGAAGCAGGGCGCGGTCACGGATAACTGGGGGCAGACCAGCGAGGAGGTGGTGGCGGAGGCGTTGCGC
This sequence comes from Opitutaceae bacterium, assembly GCA_027482905.1. GTDB lineage: Bacteria > Verrucomicrobiota > Verrucomicrobiia > Opitutales > Opitutaceae > IMCC26134_A. The sequence goes on along the minus strand of JAIXVP010000051.1, from coordinate 12,601 downwards.
GCGCTCGCCCGGGGACGGCGCCAGGTGGTGACCGGGTGGAAGAACCGCCTGGTCGCGGCGGTTGCGTCCCGGCTGCCCAAGCCCCTCGCGGCGCGGGTCGGCGTGGCGGTGCTGGCGAAGTTCCGCATGTCCCGGGTGGCGGCGCCGGCCGCGTCGGCGTCGGCCGGCCCGGGTCCGGACGGGCCGGGAGGGGTGGTTTGAGCGCGCGCCAGGTCGCCGACGGCGCGGGCGACGACGGCACCTACGGGGGCCGGCTGCGGGTCTGCGCTTGGCCGCCGCGTCCGCAGGATTTGTCCAAGGTGCGGATGATCGCGCCGGAGGAACTGGGCGGCTGGGTGTTGGCCGAGGACGACGACGTGTTGGCGATCAACAAACCCGGCGACGTGGTCTGCCACCCTTCCAAGGCCGGCCCTTGGTCGAGTCTGGCCGGTGCGGTGAAGGAGGGGCGGGGGCTGGCCAAGGCCCACCTCGTCTTCCGCCTTGATCGCGAGACCAGCGGCATCGTGCTTTTCGCTAAGACCGAGCGGGTGGCGGGCTGGTTGCAAAAGGCGATGCAGGCGCGGCGCATCCGCAAAACCTACCTCGCCGTGCTGGTCGGCGAGCTGGCCGGGCCGGTCGCGGTGGACCAGCCTTTGGGCGACGACGAGGCCAGCCCGGTTTTCGTGAAAACGACGGTGCGGCCGGATGGGCGCGAGGCGCGGTCGTTTTTCCGCCCGCTGGCGGCGGCCGGAGGCTTCACGCTCGCGGAGGTGCGGATCGAGACGGGACGTAAACACCAGATCCGGGCGCACGCGCGGTGGCTGGGGTATCCGGTGGTCGGGGACAAGATTTACGGGCCCGACGCGCGCTGCTACCTCGAGTTCATAGACGGGGGCTGGACGCCCGCGCTGGCCGCGCGGCTCCTGCACGAGCGGCAGGCGCTGCACTGCCTGCGCATCGATCTGGAGGGCGGCGCCAACGGCGAGGGCGCGCGGACCTGGCGCGCGCCGCTGGCGCCGGATTTGATCGGGTTTTGCGCCGCGCGTCTTGGGGCGGCGGCCCTCGCGGCGGCGGAGGCGGCGGGGAGGGACGCGGGCCCGGACAAGTTCTGAACTCGACCCGGTCTATCGCTCGCCGAAGTGCTGGACGTAGTAGGCGGCAGCCTGGGAGCGGCGGCCGATGCCGAGCTTTTCGAAGAGGGCGGTGAGCTGGTTCTTGATCGTCTTCTCGGCCAGACCGAGTTCGCCGCCGATCTCGCGGTTGGTGCGGCCCACCGCCAGCAGGGCGAGCAGGCGGCGATCCTGCGGGGTGAGCAACTCGCCCGTGCCCGGTCCGGGCGCGCCGTCGCCGCGCACGATGCGCAGCAGGCGGGCGGTCACGGCGGCGTCGATGGCCTGACCGCCGGCCGCGACCTCGAGAATGGCGCGGATCAACTCGGCGCCGTTGATCTCCTTCAACAGGTAACCGGACGCGCCGGCGCGGATCGAGTCGGCCACGAGGTCGTCGTCCACGCTCGAAGTGAGAAATAGGATACGGGTGCCTGGGGCGAGGCCGAGGAGCTGGCGGCAGGCCTGGACGCCGTTTCCGTCCGGCAGGCGCATGTCGAGCAGCACGACGTCCGGGCGCGCCGGCGGCACGAGCGTGATCGCCTCGGCCACGCTGGCGGCTTCGGCGACGATCTCGATGCGGTCCCGGTGCAGGCCGAGCAGGGTGCGCAGGCCGAGGCGCACGAGCTCGCTGTCGTCGACCAGGGCGAGGCGGACGGGGGCGGCGGGGAGTTTGGCGGAGAGCGGGGCCACGGGAGACACGGATGGGTTTTAGACGACGGCGGCGGGCGCGGGCAGGGTGACGGTGATGACGGTGCCGCGCCCGGGCGCGGCGTCGATGAGGAGTTGGGCGGCGAGGGCGCGGGCGCGGGCGGCGAGGTTGTCCAGGCCGCGGCCCCGGGTAATGGCGACGGGGTCGAAGCCCTGGCCGTCGTCGCGCACGACGAGGCGGAGGCGGCCGTCGGGCAGCGGGGCGAAGTCGATCTCGATCCCGGTCGCACCGCCGTGGCGGAGGGCGTTGCTCACCGACTCGCGCACGATTTGCAGGAGCTCGGTGCGGGTGGCGTCGGGCAGCGCGGGCAGGGCGGGGGAGAGATCGACGCGGCGGGCGCGGAGGCGGCCGCCGTCGAGGTGATCGAGAATGGTCGCGACGGCCTCCGCCAGGCTCTGGCCGGCGAGGACGTCGGGGGAAAGTTCACCGATGGCGCCGCGGGCCTCGCGGATGGCGGCGTTGAGGGTGGACTTGGCGCGTTCGAGCAGGCGGGCGGCCTCGGCGGGGTCGGTGGCGGGCGGGGCGAGGCGCTGGCCGGCGGCTTCGAGGACCAGGCCGGTGGCGTAGAGGGTCTGGACGAGGCCGTCGTGCAGGTCGCGGCCGAGGTGGATTTTTTCCTGAAGGGCGCGGTTGGCCAGTAGTTGCTGGAGGTTCAGGTCCTCCTCGCTGCGGTGGCGGGCGTCGCGTTCGCGGTCGAGCTCGACCCGTTGGGCGGCGGTGGCGCGGGCGAGGGTTTCGAGGCCGCGCATCTCGGTGCGGGCGGCGGAGGAGGCGGGCGCGGTTTCGGCCGAATGGGCCGGGCTGCGGGGCGGCAGGACGGCGAGGATGAGCACGCAGCCAAGGGCCAGGCCTCCGTAGAGCAGGAGCGCGCGCTGGGTCCGGGCGTGCAGTTCGCGAAGCAAGAGGATGTCGTCGGCGCGGTCGGGCGGCGCGGTCTCGGGGCGGGGCGCGGCGACCAAACGCTCGAGGATTTGTTCGCGTTGGCGTTCCTGCACCAGCATAGCGCCCATGCCGGCGGCCAGCGCCCCGAGGACGAAGATGAAGACGGTGAGGCGGAGCAGGGTGCCCATCGGATGGAGCGCACCGTGGGCGCGGCAGGCGGAGGCGTCAAAACCTTCGACAAGCGGCGGCGGCGGGCTTTTGTTGGCCGGTCCCGCGCATGAAGACCTTCTACATCACGACCGCGATCGACTACGTGAACGGTTCGCCGCACCTGGGCCACGCCTATGAAAAGGTGCTGACGGACGTAATCGCGAGGTTCCGACGCCTGATGGGCGACCAGGTCTACTTCCTCACCGGCGTGGACGAGCACGGCCAGAAGGTGCAGCAGAGCGCGAAAAAGCGCGGCATCGACCCGCAGGCCTTCTGCGACGAGGTGAGCCAGGAGTTCCGCGCCATGTGCGCGAAACTCGACATCTCCAACGACGACTTCATCCGCACCACCGAGCCGCGCCACAAGGCCGTCGTCTCCCGCCTGCTCCAGCAGCTCTTTGACCAGGGCGAGATCTACAAAGCCGAATACAAGGGCTTCTACTCGACCCGCCAGGAGCAGTTTCTCCAGGAAAAGGACCGTCAGCCCGACGGCTCCTGGCCGGAGATTTTTGGCGAGGTCACGGAGATCACCGAGTCGAACTACTTCTTCAAGCTGGCGAAATACCAGGACTGGTTGATCCAGTTTTTGAAGGACAACGACGACTTCATCTTCCCGCGCTACCGCCAGAAGCAGGTCCTCGAATTCCTCGCCGAGCCGCTCAACGACCTCTGCATCTCGCGGCCGAAAGAGCGCCTCGAATGGGGCATCCCGCTGCCCTTCGACGCGGGCTACGTCACCTACGTCTGGTTCGACGCGCTGGTGAACTACTACTCGGCGGTCGAGGACAAGCCCGGCATCTGGCCGGCGGATTTCCACGTCATCGGCAAGGACATCCTCGTGCCGCCCCACGCGGTCTACTGGCCCATCATGCTCAAGGCCTGCGGCCTGCCCACGCCCAAGAGCATCCTCGCCCACGGCTGGTGGTCGATCAACGGCACGAAAATGTCCAAGAGCACGGGCAACTTCGTCGAGCCGATGGCCTTCGCCGAGCAATACGGGGTGGACGCGCTGCGCTTCTTCATGATCCGCGAGATGAGCGTGGGCCAGGACAGCGATTTTTCGCTCAACCAGTTCCTCGCCCGCTACAACAGTGAGCTCGCGAACAACCTCGGCAACCTCGTGAACCGCACCCTAAACATGACCAACCGCTTCGGCGGCGGCGTGGTGCCGGCTTCGGGCGCCTCGGCGGCCGAGATCGCGGCGGACGCGGCCCTCGCGCCGGAGCGGGAGTTGCGCGCGCTCTGGGAGAAGACCCGCGCGGAGTTCATCGCACTCAACGAAGGTTTCCAGTTCCACATCGCGCTGGAGCGGGCCTTCGCCTTCGTGACCGCGACGAATCGCTATGTCGAGCAACGCGCGCCGTGGAAACTGGGCAAGTCGACCGAGCCGGCCGACCAGGCTCTGTTAAAAACCTCGCTCGCCACCATGGCCGAGGCGCTTCGGCTGGGCGCGACCCTGCTGCCGGCGGTCATGCCCTCGACCACGGAAAAAATCTACGCGGTGATCGGCTACGCGCCCGCCGGAACCTGGCGCGACCGCCTCGTCTGGGGCGAGACGCTGACCGGCGCGAAGGTGGCCGAGACCGCGATCCTGTTCCCCCGCCCGCAGGCGCCCGAGGCCGGCGCGGCGAAGGTCTGAGCGAACCAACGCGCTTTTCCGGGTTGGATGAACCTGCGCAGAGCAGGTCGGGAATGTGTCTTCCGACGTTGCGGTTCGGGGCCGCCGGTCAACGTTTTGGCACTCTGTCCCGATGACCATCCTGCCCATCCATCCCGCCCAGGACGCTTCGCCGGAGGCTTTGCGGGCGTTTCTGGCGGGGTGCCAGCTTAAGGCGGCCGCCGACGGTCTTCCGGTGCTGGCGAGCATCTCGCTCGTCGTGCCGGCGCTTGATCCGCTCGCGGTGTTGGAGGCGATCTTCGAGCCGGCGGAGCCGCATTTCTACACCGAGCGTCCGACCGAGGGCAGCGCGCTGGCCGGGGCCGAGGTGGCGACGCGACTGGTCGCGCACGGGCCGGAGCGTTTCGCGGCGGTGCAGCGCTTCGTGGACGACACCCTCGCGCGCACCGTGGCGGTGGGGGACGTGAACGCGCCTTTTGGCGGGCCGCATTTTTTCGCGGCTTTCGCCTTTCACGACGAGGTGGAGCCGGGCGAGCCCTTCGCGGCGGCGCAGGTCTTCGTGCCGCGCTGGCAGGTGGCGCGGGCGGGCGACGCGACCACGGCGGTGGCGAATCTCCTGGTGGCGGCGGACAGCGATCTCGACGCCCTCACCGCCCGGGTCTGGCGGGCGCATGCGCGGTTCGCGGCCTTCGATCCCGGCGAGGCGGCGGCGGGCGGGGACGAGGCGGCGGCGGTTTTCCGTCAGTCCGAGGCGGGCGATTACCGCGCGGCGGTGACGCGGGCGCTGGGGCGGATCGCGGCGGGGGAGTTTGAGAAAATCGTGCTGGCACGGGCCATCGACCTGAGCGCGGACCGGCCGCTGCATCCGCTCACCGTGCTCAACGGCCTGCGCCAGCGTTTCCCGGATTGCTACGCCTTCTCAGCCGCGAACGGCGGCGGGCCGAGCTTCATCGGGGCCTCGCCGGAGCGGCTCCTGCGGGTGAGCAAGGGGCGCATCGAGACCGAGGCGCTTGCCGGCTCGGTCCGGCGGGCGGCGGGCGCGAGCGAGGACGCGGCGCTGGCGGCGGCCTTGTTGCGCAGCGAAAAGGACCGGCGCGAACACCGGCACGTCATCGGGTCCATCATCCGCCGGCTGGAGCCGCTCGGGGTGCGGCTGGAATTCGCGGATGCGCCCGGGGTGCGAAAACTGGCCAACGTCCAGCACCTGCACACTCCGATGAGCGGGCCCTTGCCGGAGGGCGTGCGGTTGCTCGATCTGCTGGCGCGGCTGCATCCGACCCCGGCGGTGGGCGGTTCACCGCGCGAGGCGGCGGTGGCGGCGATCCCCGGTTTGGAGGGGTTTCCGCGCGGGCTCTACGCGGGCGCGCTGGGCTGGCTCAACGCCCGGGGTGGCGGCGCGTTTTTCGTCGGCTTGCGCTCGGCGCTGGTCGAGGGCGCAAGTGCGCGGGTCTACGCCGGGGCGGGCATCGTAGCGGGGTCCGAGCCGGGGCGCGAATGGGCCGAGACGGAGTTGAAATTCCAGGCGCTCCTGGCGGCGCTGCGGGGGTGATGTTTCGGCCCACGAAACACACAAAATGACACGAAATCCGGAGTTTTTGTTTTTCGTGTGATTTCGTGTGTTTCGTGGGCAATGGTTTGAGCGGATGAACCTCGATTTTCGAAACACGAACGCGCTGTGGTGCTCGGTGGCGGCGGAGACGCTGGCGCGGGCGGGGGTGCGGCACGCGGTGATTTCGCCCGGCTCGCGCAACACGCCGCTGACGCTGGCGCTGGTGGCGCATCCGGACATCGAGGCCATCGCGGTCTTGGACGAGCGTTCGGCGGGGTTTTTCGGGCTCGGGCTGGCCAAGCGCACCGGCGTGCCGGTGATCCTGCTTTGCACCAGCGGTTCGGCGGGGGCGCACTACCTGCCGGCTCTGATCGAGGCGAAGGAGAGCGGTGCGCCGTTGATCGCGATCACCGCCGACCGGCCGCCGGAGCTGCGCGACTGCGCCTCGGGGCAGACGGTGGACCAGCAAAAACTTTTCGGCGGCTACGTCGGGTTTTTCCATGAGCTGGCGGTGCCGGAGGCGCGGGTGGAGTTGTTGAAATACCTGCGCCAGACGCTGCGGCACGCGGTCGAGCGGGCGCGGTCGGGCGGGCCGGTGCACCTCAACGCGCCCTTCCGCGATCCGCTCCCGCCGGTGGCGGACGGCACGGCGGAGGGCTTGGTGGCGTCGGTCGATTGGGAGCGCTTCTTCGCGTTGCCGCCGGTGCCCCCGCAGGCGCATCCGCGCGAGCAGATGTTTGACCGCGAATTCGCGGCGGCGCCGGGCGTGATCGTATGCGGCGCGGGGTGGGGCGAGGAGGTGGAGACGGTTTTTTGGGCGGAGCGGCTGGGCTGGCCCATCCTGGCGGATGCGCTCTCGCCGCTTCGTTTTCGCGGCGCGGGCGGCCGGGCGGTGATCGCGGCCTACGACGCCATCCTGCGCGATCCGCGAGCGGCGCGGACGCTGCGGCCGAGGTCGGTGCTCATCCTGGGGGAAATCCCGACCAGCAAGGCCCTGCGCGCTTGGCTGACGGAGGCGGACGCCGACACCATCCAGATCGGGCGCACGGCGGAAAACCGCGACGGCCGGCACGGGCGCACCCTGCGCATCGCGGTGGGCGCCGCGACGCTCAACCGCTGGACGCTGCCGCATGGCGTCACGCCCCGGCCCGAGTGGCTGGCGGCGTGGACGCGGGCGGAGGCGGCGGCGCAGGCGGTGTTGACCGGGGCGGGAGAGTTGGAGGGTTTCGAGGGCGGTTTCACCCGGACGCTGGCGAACGCCCTGCGGCGCGGACAGGCCTTGTTTGTCGCCAGCAGCATGCCGGTGCGCGACCTCGAAGCTCTTGCGCCGGCGCGCGGCGACGGTCCGGCGGTCTTCGCCAACCGCGGGGCCAATGGCATCGATGGCACGCTATCGACCGCGCTCGGCGTGGCCCACGGCGGGGCGCCGACGGTGTTGTTGACCGGCGACCTTGCGTTTCTGCACGACACCAACGGCCTGCTCGTTGCGGCGAAGCTCAAGGGTTCGCTCACCGTGGTGGTGATCAACAACGCCGGCGGCGGAATCTTCGGGCATCTGCCGATCGCGGCGTTTAATCCGCCTTTCGAGGAGTATTGGGCCACGCCGCAGCGGGTGGATTTGGGGCGGCTCTGCGCGGCCTACGACGTGCCGCATGAAAACGTGGCGACCCCGGCGGAGTTGGCCGGGCGGCTCGACGCGCTGGTGGGCGCGCCGGGCTTGCGGGTGCTGGAGGTGCGCACCGACCGGGCGCGGGACGTGGAGGCGCGACGGGATTTGTTCGCGCGGGCGGCGCGGGCGGCGGGCGAGGCCTGCGGCTGAAACGGATTCCGCCCCGAGCCTAAAGCTGCACGGGCAGGCCGATCTCGATGATCTGGGTCGGCAGGATGCGGTAGTAGTCCTTCACCGGGGACGCGTTGCGGCTGAGGAAGGCGTAGAGGCCTTTTTGCCATTCGAACATACGGGCGTTGCCGCCGAGGATGATCATCTCGCGGTTGAAATAAAAGGTGGTGGCGGAGAGGTTGAGCGGCACGCCTTGGGCCTTGATGCGCTCAACCATCTTGGCGACGTCCGGCGATTCCATGTAGCCGTAGCGGACGACCGCGCGCCATACGCCTTCGCCGATGGACTCCAGGCACATGCGTTCCTCCTCGTCGACCGCGGGAACCTCCTCGGTGAGGATGGTGAGCAGCACGGCGTTTTGCTGGAGGCACTTGTTGGCCTTGAGGTGGTGAAGGAGGGCGAGGGGAGTGCCCTTGGGGGTGGCGACCATGAACACCGCCGAGCCGGGGACGCGGACGATGTTTTTACTCCGGGCGATGCTGGCGAGGTCGAGCTCCGCGACGGCCGATCCGTAGACCTTTTCCTGGATCTCGTCGCGACCGCGGCGCCAGGCGTGCATGATGGCGAGGATGACCACGGCCATCGCGAGGGGGAGCCAGCCGCCGTCGAAGAACTTGTGGAGGTTGGACTTCAGCAGCGCGAGGTCGACCACGAGGAACACGCCCGCCAGCCCGGCGGCGTGGAGCCAGGACCAGCGCCAGCGGTAGCGGGTGACGCGATAGAACGCATAGGTGGTGACGGCCATCGTGCCGGTGACGGCGATGCCGTAGGCGGCGGCGAGGGCGTCGGACGAGCGGAAGCTGATCACCACCCAGATGGAGCCGATGGCGAGCAGCCAGTTCATCAGCGGGATGTAGATCTGGCCGGAGTGTTCGGCGTTGGTGTGGATTATCTTCAGACGCGGAAAGTAGCCGAGCTGGATGGCCTGGCGCGTAAGGGAGAACACGCCGGAGATGAGGGCTTGGCTCGCGATGATGGCGGCGGCGATGGAGAGCAGCACCAGGCCGAGGCGGAGCGGACCTTCCGGGGCGAGGGCGAAGAAGGGGTTGAGGTCGCCTCTGGGGCCGTCGGCGTAGACCTCGGGATGCTCGATCACATAGGCGCCCTGGCCGAAGTAGTTCAGGACGAGGCCGGGGAAAGCCACGAAATACCAGGCGCCGGCGATGTAGCGGCGGCCGAAATGGCCCATGTCCGCGTAGAGCGCCTCGGCGCCGGTGACCGCGAGCACGATCGCGCCGAGCAGGGCGCCCATGCCGATGGGGTCATGGATGAGGAGCTGGTAGCCGTAGAACGGATTGAGCGCGGCCAGAATGGCGGGGTTGCCGATGATTTTGAACAGGCCGAGGAGGCCCAGCACGAGGAACCAGATCGCCATCACGGGGCCGAAGAAGAGGCCGATGGTGTGGGTGCCCTTGCGCTGGACGCAAAAAAGGGAGCCGAGGATGACCACGGCGAGCGGCACCACAAAACGCTCCATGGCGGGGTTGATGTTTTTGAACCCTTCGGCGGCGCCCAGAACCGAGATGGCGGGCGTGATGACGCCGTCGCCGTAGAGCAGGGCGGCGCCGAGGAGAATGACGATGGTGCCGAAACCGAGTCCGCGGGAGAGCGAGGCGGGGCGGGTATCGCTGAGGGCCAGCAGGGCGAAGATGCCGCCTTCGCCGCGATTGTCGGCCTTCATGATAAAGCTGAGATACTTGATGCTGACGATGAAGGTCAGGGCCCAGAAGATGAGGGAAAGGATGCCGAGCACGCGTTCTTCCAGCGGAAGGGTGAGCGCGGAGTGCTGCAGGCACTCGCGCATGGTGTAGAGCGGGCTGGTGCCGATGTCCCCGAAGACCACCCCCAAGGCCCCGAGGCTAAGTCCGAGACTGGCTCGGGTGGACAAAGGGGATGACGCGGGGGCGGTGCTCATGCGGGTGGAACTTCCTAGGCCAGACAGACGCGGGGCGGGAGTCAACGGCGGCCGGGACCGCCCGCCCGGCGTTGACGGACGCGGCGGGGCGCGCAGGTTGGCGCAATCATGAAGCCCATCGATTGGAAGACCGTGAAGACCTACTCCGACATCCGCTACGAAAAGGCGGACGGCATCGCCAAGGTGACGATCAACCGGCCCCATCGGCGCAACGCGTTCACGCCCGACACGGTGCACCAGCTGTATGCCGCCTTCCTCGACGCCCGCGAGGATCCGGCCATCGGGGTGGTGTTGTTGACCGGCGCGGGACCGCACACCGACGGCAAATACGCCTTCTGCGCGGGCGGCGACCAGGGCGTGCGCGGCTCGGCCGGCTACGTCGGCTCGGACGGCGTGCCCCGGCTCAACGTGCTCGATTTGCAGCGGCTGATCCGATCCATGCCCAAGGTCGTGATCGCGCTCGTGGCGGGCTACGCCATCGGCGGCGGGCATGTTTTGCACGTGGTCTGCGACCTCACCATCTCGGCGGACAACGGCGTCTTCGGGCAGGTCGGACCGCGGATGGGCTCATTCGACGCCGGCTTCGGCAGCGGTTACCTGGCGCGGCTGGTCGGTCAGAAGAAGGCGCGCGAAATCTGGTATCTTTGCCGTCAATACAGCGCCCGCGAGGCCTTGGACATGGGCTTGGTGAACGCGGTGGTGCCGGTAGCCGAGCTGGAGGCGGAGGGCGTGCGCTGGGCGAAGGAGATCCTCGGGCACTCGCCGCTCGCGATCCGGGCCCTGAAGAGCGCCTTCAACGCCGAGCTGGACGGCCAGGCCGGCATCCAGGAGCTGGCGGGCAACGCCACTTTGCTCTACTACATGACCGACGAGGCGAAGGAGTTCCACGGCGCGCAGCGGGAGAAACGCAAACCCGACGCGCGGCGCTTCCCCTGGCTGCCCTGAGTCGCCGCGCCGCGCGGATGCGGGGTTGCCATGCGGGGGCGGGACGAGCCACCGTGGTGGCATGCGTCGTCCCCGTCTGCTTTTCGCCCTGTTGCTTTCCTTCGCCCTCGCGTTTTTCGCGGGGTGCGCGTCCTCGAAAAAGAAAAACTACCCCGAGACGGTCGCGCGGTTTCTGCTAGAGGCCAGCGCCTCGGAGGCCGGCGCGACGGTGCAGTTGCCCCGCAGCGGCACCACCATCCGGGTGGCGCCCAAGACCTATTTCACCGAGTATGACATCGTCAGTTGCACGGCGGTGTTCAACGAATTCGGTCGCAGCCTGGTGTTCAAGCTCACCCCGGAAGCCTCCCGCGATCTCTTTCGCCTCACCGCGACGAGCCGGGGGAAGCGCCTGGTCACGGTGATCAACGGCGTGGCCGTCGGGGCGCGCCGCATCGAGGATCCGCTTTCAGACGGCTATATCGTGACCTACGTCGAAATCGAGGACGAGCGGTTGGACGAGTTCGCCAAAAACATCGTCAGCACCTCGACCGACGGCCGGAAGGAGCTCGAGAAACGCGCCAAATGACGGGGTGCCAGCGCGGAGGATGGGGCGCGGTGATCGCCGCGCTGGTTGGCGTGGCCGCCCTGGCCGGCTGTGGCGACGGCGAGGTCGGAGGGGCGGCGACGGGCAAGGTTCGGGCCGGCGGCGGCACGAAGCCGGCGGTTCCGGCGCCGCGCCGCGTGGAGCTGGTCTGGCCCACGCCGAATCGCGCCTTCGCGGAGGGACGCGATATCGAGGCGTTCATCCAGCCGACCGCCTCGGGCCTGGCGACCTCGGGCTTGTTCGGCAGCGTGCGCAGCGGCGGCCGGCAGTTTCACGAGGGGCTCGATTTGTTTCCGCTGGAGCGGGACCGGGCGGGCGAGGCGGCCGATCCGGTGTTCGCCGCGCTCACCGGAGTGGTGCGGCACGTCAACCGCCAGGCCGGCGCGAGCAACTACGGCCGCTACATCGTGCTCGAACATCCGGCCGAGTCGCCGCCGGTCTACACGCTTTACGCGCATCTCGCCGAGGTGGCGCCGGGCGTGACGCCGGGCGCGGTGGTGAAAGCGGGGCAGGGGATCGCTCGGATGGGGCGCAGCGCTTCGGGCACGGGCATACCCAAGGACCGGGCGCATCTGCATTTCGAGATCGGCGTGCGGCTCACGGATCATTTCGACGGCTGGTATCGCGGGCGCGGCTTCGGCAGCCCGAACGAGCAGGGGCTTTACAACGGCATGAACCTGCTCGGCCTCGATCCGTTGGAGTTTTTCGCGCGTGAACGCGCAGGCGGGCTGGCCTCGCTCGATGTCGTATTCCGGGCGATTCCCACGGCGGTGCGGGTGCGGGTGGCGTCGAACGCGGTGCCGGATTTTGTTCGGCGTTATCCCTCTTTGGCGGAGGGGGCGACGGCCGGGGTGGCGGGCGGATGGGAAATCGATTTCTCCGCCACCGGAGTGCCCTTGCGTTGGCGGCGTCCGGCCGGCGAGACTTTCGCGGGCTGGCGTCGAGTCGAGGCGCGGGTGGTGTTTCAGGACGCGGCCCTGCTGGCGGCCAACCGCGGACGCGATCTGGTCGACAAACGCCGGGGAGCGGCGGTGCCGGGCGAGGATCTGGAAACCGTGCTCGGGCTGCTTTTCGGACGTTCGGGTTGAGGCAAGCGCAAGTGAGATGCGCATCCATCGGGCAAGGGTCTTTTCTTAACACGCACGTTACGCAAACGTCGCGCCGTCCTCACCTCCCTCAACTAGGTTGGTCGATCGCATGACGACTCGATCACCACTGAAAAAGTCGAGCCGCCCGCATTCCGTGAATCCCGGTTTGAGGCT
>JAIXVP010000449.1 GCA_027482905.1 Opitutaceae bacterium | reverse complement strand
GATGTCGAGCGGCGTGGGGGTGTTGCGCATCCAAAAACTCATTTCCTGCGGAGCCGGATAAACGAAGACCATGCCGTCGTCGGGACCGAGATCGCGGCGTCCCATCAGACCGCGCTGCTGTTCGTCGAGGGTCACCACGATCTGCACGCGCAGGGTTTTGTCGCCCACGGCCAGGGGAAACCACGCGTCGGTGCCGAGCGCGTCGGAGCCGGTGGCGATCTTCGCGTCGGCGGGTTTGGGATCGGCCGCCCGGGCGCAGCCACCCCAGGCCAGACTCGCGAGCAGAATAAACCGAGCAACCCGGGTAAATGTCATCGCTCCGTGCTAGCCGCCGCGCCGCGCCGCACAATCCCGTTTCGCGTTACGTTTCGATCCCGGCGAGCAAGGTCTCGGCCACCCGCTCGAACGCATCCCCGCCTCCGCCCAGCAAACCCGCCGCCATGGCGCCCTGCATCGCGCACAGCGTCAGCCAGGCCCGCCGCTCCGCCTCCACCGGGTCCGCGCCCTCGGGCGCCAGGCGTCCATACACCGTCCGCAACCAGGCCGCGTTTGCCGCCGCGTGCTCGCGGATCGCCACCCGCACGGGCTCCGGCAAACCGCCCGCCTCCATCGCGAGCACGCCGAACAAACAGTTCCGGCACTCGCCCACCTGGGCGTGGCGAAACATCGCCACATAGCGCTCGAGACACGCCCGCGCCGTCCGCGCCGGAGCCAGCGGATCACCGAGATGCGTGAGGGTCTTGGCCTGGTAACGCCGCATCACGGCCGCCCCCAGATCCTCCTTGGTGGGAAAGTGATAGTGGACGCTCGCGCTCTTGATCGCGACCCGCTCGGCGATGTCGCGGTAGCTCGCCGCGTGATAACCGCCGAGCCGCATCATGTCCTCGGCCGCGTCCAGGATCGCCGTGACCGTATCTTTTTCAGGCAAAGAAGAATGCATCTACCTATCGAAAGATAGTTGTTGACGAAAGGCAAGGTCGGGTCTTTCTCCGTCAACTACCTTACGATAGGTAGATATATTCCGATGGCTCACCACTTTCTCCAAACCACCTTCACCCCGGACGTCCTCGCCGCCCAGCAAAGCGCCTACGGTCGCTCTCAGGCCCTGCCGCCCTCCCCCGGTCCCGACGAGCTCGGCGCGCTGGAGCAGGCCTTCATCGAGCGCGCCGACAGTTTTTACCTGGCTTCGGTCAACACCGACGGCTGGCCCTACGTGCAGCATCGCGGCGGCCCGCGCGGCTTCCTCCGCGTGCTCGACGAGCACACCCTCGGTTTCGCCGACCTGGCCGGCAACCGCCAGCTCCTGAGCACGGGCAATGTCGCCGCCAACGACCGGGTTTGCCTCTTCCTGATGGATTACCCGCGCCGCCAGCGCCTGAAGCTGCTCGGCCACGCCGAGACCCTGCCCGCCCGCGACCACCCCGCCCTCGTCGCCGAGCTCACGCCCGAGGGCGTCGCGCCCAAGCTGGTCGAGCGCCTCTTCCGCATCCGCGTGACCGCCTTCGACTGGAACTGCCCGAAATACATCACGCCGCGCTTCACCGCCGCGCAGGTGGAGACGGTCGTCGCCCCGCTCCAGGCCCGCGTCGCCGCCCTCGAAGCCGCCCTCGCCGCCGCCGGCCAACCCATCCCGCCCGCCCGCTAGCATCCTCCCTTTCCCCACCCAACCAACCCAACCCGCCAAATCCAAACCAACAGGAAAAACATGAACAACACGCCCACCACGCGCCTCACCGCCGTCCTCCGCCGCCTGCCCACGCTGGCCGCCGCCTTCGTCGCGGTCGCCACCCTCGCCGCCCCGCCCGCCCGGGCGGCCGCCGAACCCGCCGCCCTTACCATCCAATTCACCTCGGCCAACGCCACCCGCTACCGCACCACGACGGCCGGCGACTTCGAGGTGTTTTACCGCGAGGCCGGCGACCCGGCGAAACCCACCGTGCTGCTGCTGCACGGCTTCCCCACCTCGTCACACATGTTCCGCGAGTTGATCCCCCTGCTCGCCGACCGCTACCACGTGATCGCGCCCGACCTGCCCGGCTTTGGCCGCACCCGCCCGCTCGCCGGCGCCTCGCCCGCCCCCACCTTCGACGTCCTGGGCGACACCATCGCGGCCTTCACCGCCAAGCTCGGGCTGACCCGCTACGCCGTCTACGTGCAGGACTACGGCGCGCCCGTCGCTTGGCGCCTCGCCCTCGCCCACCCCGAACAGATCGCCGCCATCGTCACCCAAAACGGCAACGCCTACGAAGCCGGCCTCAACCCCGACGCCTGGAAACCCATCACCACCTACTGGCAGGAGCCCACACCCGCCAACCGCGAGGCCCTGCGCGGCTTCCTGAAGGCCGAGACCACCGCCTGGCAATACACCGTCGGCGCGACCGAGCCCGACCGCGTGTCGCCCGACAACTGGGTCGTCGACCAGACCTACCTCGATCGCCCCGGCAACGCCGAGATCCAGCTCGACCTCTTCCGCGACTACCAAAGCAACCTCGCGCTCTACCCCGCCCTGCACGCCTACTTCCGCGCGTCGAAACCGCCCCTCCTGGCGGTCTGGGGCGCCCGCGATCCCTTCTTCATCCCGGCCGGCGCCGAGGCCTTCCGCGCCGACCTCCCGGCGGCCGAGATCCACCTGCTCGAGGCCGGCCACTTCGCCCTCGAAACCCACCTGGTCGAGATCGCCGGCCTGATCCGCGATTTCCTCGCCCGCACCCTGCCCGCCGCGCGTTGAGCGCCCGCCCTTCCCCTCCCCTTCCCCGCCGAACCCGGCGGGACCGTCCGCCAACGTCACAAAAAAACAAATACACATCCACGCCCATGAAAACCGCCCTCATCGTCCTCTCCGATCCCAACTCCGCCACCGAGGAAGCCCTCGGCCGCGCCTTCAACGCCCTCTCGGTCGCGCACGAACTGCACGCCGCCGGCGAAACCGTGAAAATTCTCTTCCTCGGCACCGGCACCCGCTGGCCCGCCGCCCTGAACAAACCCGTCCACCCCTTCAACGGCCTCTACAAGTCCGTGATCGAGGTCGTGGAGGGCGTGTCCTGCGGCTGCGCCGACGCCTTCGGCGCCGACGACCAAGGCCTGCCCCGCCTCAAGGACAACGTGATCCCCGGCACCAGCGGCCTGCCCAGCTTCCTCGCGCTCCAGCGCGAAGGCTGGACCGTCCTGACCTTCTCAGGCCCGGCGCCGTTGATTGATCATTCGGAGTTCGCCCGCCGATAACGCGGATGAACGCGGACAGTTTTACACTATTCGCGCCCATCCGCGCCATCCGCGGTTAAACTTCGGCGGCCGTCCCTCCGCGCATTGCCGCTTTTCATTCTCCGGCCATCCGGTGTGCTGACGGCCAGCCCTCCCACGCCGATGACCGTCCCGAACGAGCCCGCCCTGTTGTTTTACGCCGCCACCGACGCCAACCGCGACCTGCTGTATTTCGGTCGCTTCGAATGCCACGACCCCTTCATCGCCTTCGCCCACCGGGGCCGGAAGGTCGCCGTGCTCAACGCGCTCGAATACGGCCGCGGCCTGAAGGAATCCGCCTTCGACGAGATCCTCCGCCTCGAACCCCTGCTCGCCGAAGCCGCGTTCCTGCCGCCCGACACCCGGCCCGGCCCGGCCGACGTGCTCGCCCTGCTCGCCGCGCGTCGGGGCGTCGCCGCGTTCACCGTCGCCGAGGATTTTCCCGCCGGCCTGCTGGAACGCCTTCGCGCCCGCGGCTTGAACGTGACCGTCGGCACCGGCGCGGTGTTGCCGGAACGGGAAATCAAAACCGTCCGCGAGGCCGCCGCCGTCCGCGCCGGCAACCGCGTGGCCGCCGCCGGTTTCGCCGCCGCCGAGGCCCTCCTGCGCCGCGCCCGGATCTCCGGCCGCCGCCTGCTGCTCGGCGGCGCGCCGCTCACCAGCGAACGCGTGCGCCTCGCCATCGAGATCGCCTGCCTCGAGGGCGGCGGCCTCGCGCTCGATACCATCGTCGCGGGCGGCGACCAGGCCTGCGACCCGCATTGCCGGGGAACGGGCCCGCTGCGGCCGCACGAGTTGATCATCATCGACATCTTCCCGCGCCACACCGCCAGCGGCTACCACGGCGACATGACCCGCACCTACCTGAAGGGCCGGGCGACGACCGAGCAGCGCGCCCTGGTCGCGGCCGTCGCCGCCGCCCAGAAAGCCGCCCGGCGGGTGTTGAAGGCCGGCGTGATCTCGTCCGCCGTCCACGCGGAGTGCGTAAAAGTGTTCACCGCGCGCGGCTACGAGACCAAGAACACGCCGAAGGGCGCGGTCGGCTTTTTCCACGGCACCGGCCACGGCCTCGGCCTGGCGGTCCACGAGGCCCCGCGCGTCTCCGCCCCGGTGCATACGGCGCTCAAGCTCGGCGCCGTCGTCACGGTCGAGCCCGGCCTGTATTACCCCGGCCTCGGCGGCTGCCGCATCGAGGACGTGGCTTGGTTGACGGAAACCGGCCACCGCCTGCTGTCGAAACACCCCTACACGTGGGAGTTGGCCTAAGCCGGACTCATGCAATTGCGCGGGTCGCATCGAGGCGAACTGGCGGCACCTTTCGGTGGGGCCCTCGGCTCGAAATACTCTCCGAGTATTGTTCGCCCTTCTGGCTCACCCTCCGCCTGCGGTTCCGGGCTGCGCCATCTCCGCTTCGCTCCGTCCTTCGCTCAGTCCGCACCGAAATCTGCTCGCCATTTCACCTCGCTGCTCCGCCGCCCAACTGCATGAGTCCAGCTGAGCGACCCGCGCGCAAACGGACCGATAGCGAAGCCAGCCAGGACCAGGGGTGACAATTCGGTCCACACACTCAATCGTTACCTTTTATATACGCATATGATTCATCGCCCTCAATCCAATACAGATACTTGAACTTATCTCGCCTAAGACTTTCGATTACATCCCCCAGTCGCGATACGGGATAATATAAATCAATGATATTTCCGCGCTTCTGGGGAGGCGGAACCTTTTGTCCATTATCAACAAAATAGGCATTGTGAACCGATCCGTCCGTGCCGTGCAGGTATATTACCGCAGGATATGAGAAGTTGTTAAACAAAAACAACTCGTAACTTGAGATCTGAATGGTTTGGTTCGCCCTATCTGAGTTGACAGATATAGGCGGCGTAAGTTCTGCGTGCGAAACGCCAGCAGAAAATGTGAATATTAATATGATGATAGTCAGTTTTTTCATTTTGTTGTCGATTTTGCCTAACGTTGTGTAGTCGGAGCAATTCTGAGTTCACACGGAGATTGTGCTCCATACTGGGTATTGGTAGACCGGTTGTTAACTAGCCGTTCATTTAAGCCCACGCTCGACGATATAGCAGTCGGAAAGTATTTTAGCGTGATAGACGAGCCAAATCTGCTGATGGAAGCGCCATGCTGGAGGCATCAAGCCGGGAAATGTAAAACGGGAGTTACTGTGACTGGATGGGACTCTTAGCCGTCCTTGTTTTCTTTTAATGCCTTCTGCCGTCTGGCTCTCCGTTCTTTGGCCTCTTGGGAGTATTCTGTATACAAAACCCTGCCCCATCTCCAGGTCACTTTTCCATCTAAGTCCACATCCAAGTCCCCCGGGGATTTATCTTCCATCCAGCAAAAGACCGATGCAATCAGGTCGCTCGAGGTGGAAAACCCGATCCTCCAGCCATTATAAGGCTCTTTGTGATAGGTTATCTTTTCAACATCAAGATCCACCTTGAAGCAGGTCTCCACGCCCCGCTTCCAATCTTTCAATAAAGTCCCCTCGCGGTGATGCAGGTTTATGTAATCGATTCGGTATAAATTATCACCCATCGTGGTCGTCTTGATGTAAATGCGGTCCCAGATGCCATAACCACTTACGCCGCTGAATCCGCTTTTGTCATCCGTTGCCGTAAGTTTCCCGAATCTGCGCTCCAATGCTTCATAAGAATACCTATCCGTATTGTAATTAACGGAATGCTTTTGCGTTACACATCCGGCAAATAGTAGAGCGACGAAGGCAAGGACCACTGTTACGAGTTTCATGATTTTTTTCCTAACGTTAACTGAGCAACCGACTTCGCCCTAGTGCCTTTTTCGGTTCAGCAGATCGTTGATTTCTGGCTCCTGGTTTAGTTATTGAGAAATTTTAATCACTAGTCGCTGCTTGCACCGCTGTCACACCCACCACTGTCACAGCCACCTAAATCGCTGCCACCGGAATCATGACCGCCCGAACCATGACTACAAGGATGACAACCAGGATCGTGATGATGAACCGAGGCAGAATCGGAATGTCGATTTGTATGATGGCGACCAGCAGAGTCGCCAGCATCATACGAAACCGAAACGTGGTTGATTCCGAAAAACCACGTGGGACTAGAGTCAACGTGGCCGCTGTCACCGCGGGTTTGCTTCTTATAGAGAAAGACCGAAATCACGATGCAAACAATAGCGAAAAAAATAATAATGGCGACCATGACCGTATGCTTCTGCCGAACGTCATATTGGCAATCGTCGAGTGGCTCAACTAATGGGCATCATTTAGCAATTCTCGGCCTGACGACGCAGGACCTTTTTGTAGGTTCATTTTTTGTCGGAATTGCTCAAGAATGTGATTAGGCCAGCAAACCAAAATTTTTGCTGATCGTAAAAAGCAAGATGACTTCCGTTTTCACAATAGAGAAACTGGCCCTTAGGAAACTGCGAGGACATCCACTTCATATGGGCAGGGTCCATCGTGTCATAACGGGCACCAATTACTAATGTGGGCACGGAAATAAGTGCCAGATCAGCCGTGCGATCCCAATGCTCAAGGCGGCAACCAGCAAGTGCCCCCATCTCACTTGGGCCTTGCATTGTAGTATAAAGTTTTTTATTTAGTTTCGAGAAGCCTCGCAGCAGTGGATCAGGCCACTCGGATACTGGCATGCGCAAAATATGTTCGACATAGTAGTGACTCATTAATAGGTCCTCATAACGAGGATTAGCAAAGTCTTTCTCGGACTCAATTTTCTGAATTTCGGCCAGTGCCTTCTGATCCATTGCCGGCATTAATGTATTCTTGGCATAATCATTATATGCAGGAATACTCGCCATCATGTTTGCAACGATGAGGCCCTTCAAATGCTGTTGATGCTTCAGGGCGTATTCGATTGCAACAATACCTCCCCATGAATGCCCAAGGAGATAGAAATTCTCACTATCGAGCTTAAGTGCTTTTCGGACCTGCTCAACTTCGTCAACAAATCGTTCTGTTTGCCAAAGTGATTCGTCGTCTGGTTGATCACTATACGCAGATCCAAGCTGATCGTAATAATAATACTCAATTCCGGCAGCTGGCAAATAGCTATCAAAGGGCTCGAAATACTCATGCGTTGCACCTGGGCCACCGTGAAGCAGGAGTAGTTTAATTCGTGGATTATTACCAACTCGCTTGGTCCAAACTTTAAATTTCCCCTTTGGAGTGTCGATAAATATTATCTTAACTCCCCCAGTTAAGACATCATCCCTGCCGTTTTGATCAAAGTAGTGAGAGACTGTTTCCGGTGACGTGATCCGTGGTTCAATCGCAATCGTAGAAATCGAATCTGGCTGTCTTGAATCGACCTCAGCCATACGTGCTGGTTGGGCGGTTATGATACTTGCTCCGAAGAAGCAGGCATGAAATGTGGTAGATTTTACGTTCATGAAGATTGGTCGATTCTGCCTGACGTCAGAACTGAGCGAGCCGGTTGCTTAGCACGTCTCGTGCGTAAGCACGAGACGTGCTAAGCAACTGGCTTCGCTCTAGTGATTTGTTATGCTCAGTGTTAATTTCTATAATGTTGCAATTGAAAACTGAAGCTACTCTGGTTTCGGTATACTATTGGGGAATTCATAAATGAATCTCAGCAACATTTCCAAAAATGTTATTAGGTCTTTTGCGTCAGAATGTGTCATCACGACAATTTCATGAGTAGCTTCGTTTCCTTTCTTTCTGATATGATCAACCCAGTGCCTACCGTTGGGTGGCACATAGCCTGAGTTAACTAAAAAATCCACGTATTGTATGAACGGAAGCCCTTCTTTAGCGCCCTGGCTAACCGCAATGTGCATCAAAACTTTTCGGCAAATTAATACGGCACCTGTAAACTGACTGCCGGTTGCGCAGGCACGGGCTTCTTCAAATAGCGCAGATACAACATCAGGGACATGAGTTACTGAAGCGCCAATCGAAGCGGCAGGAAATAGTTCTTTCGTATTTGGATATACGAAGGTAGGGCCATTGCAGCTCGGACATATTAGAAGTCCTGGCTCACTGGTTTGGCCTGTGCCGATAGAAATATATCCAATACCTTTTCCGATGACACTTTATCGCCGCAATAACCGCACTTATATGACGTTGCGTTGACGGCTTTCCATTCTGGCCAAACTTGCTTATAATTGTTACGAGTAAATTTCGGTGGATTGGGCATGGTATTTTTTCCTAACGATGCGTATTTGGAGCTTTTCTGAATTTACACGGAGATTGTGCTTCTTACTGGAAACTGATGGATCTTTTGTGAATTCGAGGAGCTTATAAGTCCACGGTCGACGATGTAGAAGTTGGAGAGAGTCTTGGAGCGGAATACGAGCCTAATCTCCTGATTGAATGGGAGATGGTTACGAAACCAGACGCTGGACGCATGCTCGATGCCGCAGGGTCCGGCCGCGTAAGCAGGAAGCGTTCTAGCTTGGGATTTATACAGAGGGTTTGGTTCGCCCTGCGCGACAACCCGATGGGGCGCTTCTCTCCATCATGACGGGGGGCTCGTTCCAGTATATGATGGAGCTCCACTACAAAGTCTAAACGCCACGGGAATGGGTATCACCAAGCGCGGCTGACGCCCAAGCCGGCCACCACGCGGGTGTATTCGTGGCCGGGGCGGTCGGGCAGGCGCGAGTCGCCTTCGTCGCGCGAGAGCGTCGCCTCCAGCACGGTGCCGGCGGCGAGGCGGTAGTCCGCGCCCACCGTCACGGTGGTGATGAAGTCGCGGAAAGGTTTCGCGCCGGGGTAGACGAGGTCCTGGCTGTCGGCGGTGGCGAGGCGAAGGGCGAGGCGGGTGTTGAGGCGACCGGAGAGGCGGTGTTTCCAGGCGAGGTCCCAGGTCGAGTCCTCGTAGGCGCAACGGCCGGAACCGCCGACCCACATCCAATGTTTGCCGCCGAGCGTCACGGTGTCGGCGACGGCGGGGGTCCAGGTGGCGGCGAGCTCGACGTAGGGGGAGGCGCGGTCGCCGGCGAGCGCGGCGGGCTGGTGGAGGTAATGGCGGAAATCGGGGCCGGCGCGCAGGTCGATTTTCAGGTGCCGGCCGACCGCACCCTCCAGGCCGGCGAGGGCGCGCACGAGGGTGCTGGAGGAGTTCAGGTTATGCAGCGGCGGGCGGTCGCCCTGGGTCTGGGCGCCGGCGCGGACGCCGGCGACGATCGCGAGGCCGGGGCGCAGGTCGCGGGCGGCCTCGAGGCCGGCGACGGTCTCGCCGCGATCGACGTAGGAGGCGAAGCCGGGGACGAAGCGGGTATCAAAGTCCTGATACGAGTAGGCCGCGAGGGCGCGGAGCCAGCCGTGGTCCAGCCGGCGGGTGAGGCGGGCGGAGGCTTTCGCGAGGGTTTGGTCGCGGCGGGCGCGGACCGGCTCGCCACCGATGGCCGGGCCGCCGCCGACGCGGCCATAGACCGGCCCCAGATCCGAGCCGTCGGTCAACAGAAAGGATCCTGCGGCGTCCCAGGTCCAGGCGTCGGCTTTGCCCTCCCAGCCGGCGCGAAGGCGGTGGTCGGCGTGGTCCTCTCCGGCGAAATCCCGGAAGCGCACGAGGTCGGCGTGGTAGTCGAGCGAG
>JAIXVP010000318.1 GCA_027482905.1 Opitutaceae bacterium | reverse complement strand
GCCCGCCAGATCTCCCGCCAAAAAGCCCGCTACCTGCTCGACGTCGCCCGCCTCGTCGCCGACGGCCGCCTCGACCTGGACCAGCTCGCCGCCGGCTCCGCCACCCGTGCCGAACGCACCCTGCGCGAAATCCGCGGCCTCGGCCCGTGGACCGTCAACTACGTCCTGATGCGCGGCCTCGGTTTCGCCGATTGCACGCCCTACGGCGACACCGGCCTGACCAGCGGTCTGCAAAAACTCCTCGCTCTAGATCCGCGGCCCGACGCCGACGCGACCCGACGCCTGATGCTCCCCTTCTCGCCCCACCGCAGCCTCGCCACCGCCCACCTCTGGCAACTTTAAACCCGCTCGGCCGCCTCGCCCTCCCGCCATGCCCGCCACGTTTTTCTCCGACTCACTGCCCACGCCCCTAGGCGATCTAGCCTTCGCGCTGGACGCCGACGGCGCCCTGATCGCCGTCACCTTTGGCCCGCCCGCCGACCTCGCCCCGCTCTGCGGTCTCACCCCCGCCCGCGCCTCCGACCTCGCGCCCGACCCCGCCCGCACCGCCGCCGTCCGCGAATCTTTTGCGGCCTACTTCGCGGACGCCCGCCGCGGCCTCGACCTACCCGTCGCCCCGCGCATCGGCACGCCGTTCCAGCGCCGCGTCTGGCAAACCCTCGCGCGCATCCCTCTCGGCTCGACCTGGAGCTACGCCCGCCTCGCCGCCGAGACCGGCAGCGTCGCCCGCGCCGTCGGCGGCGCCAACGGCGCCAACCCCCTCGCCCTCGTCCTGCCCTGCCACCGCGTGATCGGCGCCGACGGCTCGCTCACCGGCTACGCCGGCGGCCTCGACCGCAAACGCTGGCTGCTCCTCCACGAGGGCGCCATCCTCGCCTGAGCCTGGATCCGTCGCCCCGCCACGCGGCACCCCGCGCGCGCCGCGATTTTTCCATGTCCAAATCCGGATTACGCGGGTAACAAGACCGCGCCCGTGATCTCCCCGGAAAAACGCCTCGCCTACGCCGTCGGCTACCTGTCGCTCGACCTCCACGCCGAGGCCCGCGCCGAACTCGTCGACCTGCCGCCCGAGTTCCTCGCCACCCCGCCCGCCCTCCAGCTCCGCATCGAGATCGCCATGGCCGGCAACGCCTGGGCCGAGGTCGTCGAGCTCGCCCCCGAGCTCGTCGCCGCCGACAACACCGCCGAGCGCCCCTGGATCGCCTGGGCCTACGCCCTGCGCGAGCTGCAACGCATCCCCGAGGCCCAGGAAATCCTTCTCACCGGCCGCCGCCTCATCGCCGACCCCGGCCCCATCGTGGATTACAACCTCGCCTGCTACGCCTGCCTGCTCGGCGAACTCGACGAAGCCCGCGCCCTGCTCGCCGACGTCTGCGCCCGCGACCCCGCCTGGCGCGAGATCGCCCTCGCCGACCCCGATCTGGCCGCGCTGCGGCTCGACCCGGCCTGAGCGGGCCCCTCCGCCGCACCGAAACGTCACCCGCCCTGCCCGCTTTTGCGTGGCCGACCCCCGTCGCGCCACCCACGCTTGTCCCCTTTCTCCGATGTCCTCCCTCGCCTCCTCCGGCCGCGTTCATAGTCTTTTCGCGCTCCTCGCCCTCCTCCCGCTCGCCCCGAATGCGCGCGCGGTCGAGAACGTCGGCGTCGTCGTCCCCACCACCGGCCTCGTCCCCGCCCTCGTGGCCGGCAAGTCCCTCGCCGATAACAACCGCGATTTCGGCGTCACCCCCGGCGGCTTCACCGTCGACCTGCGCCCCTACTTCACCATCGCCGGCCTGCTCGGCGGCGGCCGCGAGTTCGTCCAGTTCAAGACCTCCCTCGGCGTCATCAACGCCGAGTTCCTCGCCGACGGCGTCGACGCCGGCGCGAACGATCTCGATCCCGACAAAACCGTCACGAATTTCAAATCCTACCTCGGCACCGACGCCACCCCGGCCGCCGACAAGAAAAAGACCTACGACGGCTCCTTCCTCCACCGCCTCGTCCCCGCCTTCGCCCTCCAGGGCGGCGGCTACCGCGTGACCACCGAGCCCGCCCTCGAGGTCGTCACCGCGAAGGCCGACATCGTGAACGAATTCCACTACGCCAACACCCGCGGCACCCTCGCCATGGCCAAACGTGACGGCGCTCCCGATTCCGCCAACTCGCAGTGGTTCTTCAACCTCGTCGACAACCGCGACGCCCTCGACAACCAGAACGGCGGCTTCACCGCCTTCGCCCGCGTTCTCGGCAAAGGCATGGACGTGGTCGACCGCATCTCCGCCCTGCCCCGCCCTACCTACCTCGGCGTTAACAACATCCTCTACGAGACCCCTCTCCGCAACTGGAGCCCCGGCGCCGACGTGCTGGTGAACAACCTCGTCTACCTCGATACCGTCCGCCTCGTCCCCCTCCAGCCGCCGTCCACCGGCACCGGCTCCTCCGTCCTGGTCTACGCCGTGTCCAACGACAACCCCGTCGCCGCCACCGCCACCCTCGCCAACGGCGTCCTGACCATCACCCCCGGTGCCAAGCCCGGCCGCTCCATCTTCACCGTCCGCGCCGCCGAGGGCGGCGGCGCCTTCGTCGAATCCACCCTCACCGTCCTGCGCAACGGCCCCGCCGCGATCATCAAACAACTCCCGGCCGCCACCACCGCCGCCCTCGGCGCCAACCCCGTCCTGAACGCCGACGTCACCGGCTGGCCCCTCGCGATCAAGTGGCAGCGCCGCCCCTCCGCCACCGCCGCGTGGGTCGACATCCCCGCCGACGACGCCCGCTTCAGCGGCGCCACCACGGAGGACCTGACCATCAAGCTCACCGGCGCCACCCCCGCCGCCGTCGCCCAGGCCCTCGCCCTCGCCGGCAACCAGTTCCGCTTCCTCCTCGCCAACGACTTCGCCGGTCCCACCGCCGCGCTCGAAGGCAAACCGACCACCCTGAAGATCACCACCGCCTTCGCCTTCCAGGCCAAACTCGCCGCCACCACCACCGCCGCCCTCGGCGCCACCGTCACCCTGTCCAACCCCGTCACCGCCGCCACCTACCCCGCGCCGACCTACCGCTGGGAACGCCGCGCGTCCGCCACCACGCCCTGGCAGCCCGTGGTCAACTCGTCCGCCACCGCGCCCGTCGTCGCCAGCCCCTACTCCGGCGCGACCACCGCCAACCTCGTCATCCGCCTGACGGGCGAGACCCCGGCCAAAACCGCCGCCGACCTGACCACCGCCCAGACCCTCGCGCTCGACCGCAGCCAGTTCCGCTGCGTCGTCACCCAGGATCGCGGCGCCGGTCCCACCACCCTCGAGGGCAACCCCACCACCCTCCGCATCACCACCGTCCCGGTCGGATTCTCCGCCCAGCCGCCAAAGACCTTCGACGGTCTACTCGCCACAATCCCCGGCACGCCCCCCACCACCGCCCTCTCCATCGCCGCGCAACCGGCTCCCGCCAACACCCCCGTCCGCTACCAATGGCAGGCCCGCGCCCCCGGAGCCGCCACCGACGCCTGGGTCAACCTGGTCAATAACACCACCGAAGCCCCCACCCCCTACCTCGGCGTCACGACCGCCACCCTGACCCTGCGCTTTCCCTTCGAGCAAAATCTCTCCACCGGCTTCGGCTACGCCCTCGACGGCACCGACTACCGCTGCGTCCTGACCAACGCCCTCACGACCGCCGCCCCGCCCTTCGGCCCCGCCGCCGGCACCGCCACCAGCACGACCGCGAAACTCCGCGTCGTCGGCGGGATCGTCACCCTCGCCACCGCCGAGTCGTTCCGCTTCCCCGGACAGCCCGAACCCGCCACCGGCCGCACCTTCGCCGCCACCGGTATGCCCGCCGGTCTTTCCGTGAATACGGAAACCGGCCTGATCACCGGCACCCCGACCGCCAAGCCCGGCGTCTACCCCGTCACCTTCACCACCCGACAGGGCTCCGTCACCCAGACGGTTGTCTACAATATCCGGGTCGTCGGCCTGTTCGACAACCTCCCCACCGGCTTCGAGGCCCTCCTCTCGCCGGCCGGGCAGCCCCCGGTGGCCAAACTCGCCCTCCTTATCACCGGCGACGGCGCTTTCACCGGCACCCTCACCACCGCCGAGGA
Source organism: Opitutaceae bacterium (assembly GCA_027482905.1). Classification (GTDB taxonomy): domain Bacteria; phylum Verrucomicrobiota; class Verrucomicrobiia; order Opitutales; family Opitutaceae; genus IMCC26134_A. The sequence continues at coordinate 6,353 of JAIXVP010000318.1, read as the reverse complement.
CGTAAAACCCCTCGCGCTGAAAGGCGCCCTCGTGCGCGACAGCGCCACCGGCAACCTCACCTTCAAGGAGTCCCTGGTCGTCCCCCGCCTCGCCCCCGCCCAAGGCAAGTTCTACGTCCTGTCTGATCTGCTCGCGACCGGCGCGACCCAGCTCTCGGTGAAGCTCCGCACCCGCGCTTCCGAAACCGCCGGACCGGTCGACTACGCCGCGGCCACCTACGTCGCCACCGGCGAAGAGGCCCCCGGCAACCCCGGCGTGCAACTCGCCACCTACTCCGCCGCGAACCCGGCCCCCTGGGCCAATATCGATTCCTACCACCTCGCGCTCACCACCCCGGTGAAACTCGGCACGCCGGACGCGCGCCCCATCCCCGCCGGCAGCGGCTACGCCAAGGCCCCGATCACCAAGGACGGCAAACTCGCCCTGACCGGCAAACTCGCCGACGGCGAGAAATTCACCGCCGCCCTCGCGCCCGGCGTGGACGCCGCCTACCGCCTCTTCCTCCGCCCCTATTCCGCCGCCCCCGGCGCCGTGCTCGACGCGGTCCTGCCCCTCACCCCCGCCAGCGAGAGTTTCCCTCGCTATTCGATCCGCGGAGCCGCCGGCCAGGATATCCACTGGACCAAGCCCGCCCTGCCCAAGACCGCCCTCTACCGCGCCGGCTTCGGCCCCCTCGGTCTCACCGCCCGCCTCGAACCCTGGTATCCCCAGTATTTCTCGGATTTCGGCGTCGCCCAGACCGCCAACGATAAAATCGGGAAAACCGACGTCGTGCTGTCCGGCGTCCCTCTAGGCACCTCCGGCTCCGCCCTGCCCGTCGCGTTGGCCGTGACCTACGGGAACGCGGCCAAATTCGTCGATCTCACCCCGCCCGACGCCTCCAAATTCACCGGCACCATGAGCCCCGCCAAGGGCACCTTCGTCGGCTCCTTTATCCTCACCGATCCCGTGCCCGGGTCCAGCCCCGCGAAGACCACCACCCGCAAGGTCACCTTCGAGGGCATCCTCCTTATGTCCGAAACCCTCGGGGCCGGCACCGTGACCGCCGAGGGCTTCACCCTCGTGCCCGCCGCGCCCGGCGCCACCTCGACCGAGCCCGTCTCCGGTCGCATCCAGCTGAAAAATCCCGCGCCCTGACCGCCCTACGGACCGGTTCGACGGTTTACACCGCCCCTCGATTTGCGCCAAACTCCAGCCATGTCCCGTCCCCGCCCCGCGACCACCGGCGTTTTTTTGGCCCTGATCGCCGTCTGCCTTCTATCCGCCTGCTCCTCCTTTTCCTCCCGCGCCAAGGAAAAAGCCGCCGTCTTCTCCGCCCTCGACCTCGCGACCCGCACCCGCCTCGAAGCCCGAGAGATCCTGGTCGGCGACACCGCCGACATGGTTTACATCGCCCTGGGCAAGCCGGACGAAAAGCAGGAGAAGATCACCGCCGCCGGCGTCGCCGGGGTCTGGGTCTACAGCGCCTACTGGGAGGAATACCAGGGCACCCGCCTCGTCGGCTACCGCCGCGATGTCGCCTACAACCCCGGCACCAAAAGCTACCAGGTCTTCTACACCCCCGACTACCAACCGGTCTACGCCCCGCGCATCGAGGACCGCCTGCGTGTCACCTTCGAGGCCGGTCGCGTCACGGTGGTCGAAAAAGCCCAGCCCGACGCCAAACCCCCGGGCGGCGCCGTCCGCTGACCTTCAGTCCCACCCTCCGCGTGACGTTTAAACCGGCATCGGCGCATCCCACGAAGCTCCGTCACCCCCCATGTCCTCCCATAGCTCGCTCCCTCCGGGCAGACTAGCCGCGCTTGTCATCGGCGTCGGCCTCCTGGCGAGCGCCTTGGTCGCGTGGCGCATGGAGACGGAGAACCGCAATCGCGACCAACAACGTTTCATCGGTCTTTACGAGCAGCTGGAACGGATCACCACCCGGCGTTTTCACGACTTGGAATTCGCCTCGCGCGGAGCCGGCGCCCTCTGGGTCGCCAAGCACGGGGTCGTCACCCGCGCCGAATTCGCAGACTACGTTCGCGATCAGGAACTCGTCGCCGAGCTCCCCGGCGCCCTCGGGATCGGGTTCGTGCGCCGCGTCCCCCGCGCCTCGGTCGACGATTTCCTCGCCGCCACCCGCGCCGACGATGCCCCGGACTTCAAGATCAAGACCCTCGGCGATGCCGACGAGCTCCACATCGTCGAATTCATGGAGCCCGCCGAACCCAATCGCACCGCCCTCGGTCTCGACCTGGCCCAGGACCCGATCCGCCGCGCCGCCGCCGAGCGCGCCCTGCTCTCCGGCGAAACCGCCGCCACCCGCAGCGTCACCCTGGTGCAGGCCCCCCGTTCGGGCCCCGGCTTCCTCGTTCTCCACCCGGTCTACACCGCGGGCCCCCTGCCCTCGTCCCCGGAGCTCCGCCGTGTCCGCCTTATCGGCTGGACCGGCCTACCCGTCGTCACCGAACGCCTGTTCGCCGAAATCACCCGCGAACTCGGCGAGATCGAACTCGATTTCGACGTCTACGAGGAGGGTTCCGCATCCGTCGGACGTCCGCTCTATCGCCACACCCATCGGGAGTCGAACTCGCGCCGCCCCCCAAACCTGGAGCAAACCACCCGCCTGGCGCTGGGCGGGGTGGCCTGGCGGCTGGTCTCCCGCCCGTCCTGCGGCTTTCGCGGCGAATCGCGCGTCGCCGTCTCGAGCACGCTCATCGGCGGATTCGGTCTCAGCCTGGCTTTCGGCGCCCTGGTCCTGCGCCTGCGCCGCAGCGCCCTCCGGGCGGAGGAAACCGCCGCCGCCGCCTCCACCGACCTCTCGGCCCTGGTCGACGACGTCCGCCTGCTCGCCCTCGTCGCCACCCGCACCACGAACTCCGTCGTTTTCACCGACGCCCACCACCGGATCACCTGGGTCAACCAAGGCTTCACCCGCATCACCGGCTACAGACCCGCCGAGGCCCTCGGCCGCGAACCCGGTGAACTCCTGCGCGCCGAAAAAACCGACCCCGCCGTGATCGAGGCGATGCGCGCCGCCCTCGATCGCGGCCAGCCGTGGAAATGCGAGATCCTCAACCTCCACAAAAACGGGACCGAGTATTGGGCCGAGCTCGACGTCGTCCCCCTTCGGGATGAAAACGGCGCGCTGAACGGCTTCATGTCGGTGCAAAACGAAATCACCGCCCGCAAGGCGGCCGAGGACAAACTTCGCGAGGCAGCTGATCGCGCCGAGCTCGCCCTCGCCGCCGGCGGTCTCGGTCTGTGGGACTGGCACGTCCCGAGCGGTCGCGCCCACTTCGACGCCCGCTGGGTCGCCATGCTCGGCGAAAACCCCGCCACCCTCCCGCCGCGCGAGGAGGAATGGTCGAACCGCTGCCACCCCGAGGACCTTCCCGTCGCTCGAGCCACCCTGCAACGCCACTTCGCCGGCGAGACACCGCTCTACCAATTCCTCCACCGCCTCCGCCATCACGACGGATCATGGCGCTGGATCATGGCCTGCGGTCGACTCGTGTCCCGGACCCCCGCGGGCGAGCCGCTCCGCATGGTCGGCACCCATCAGGACGTCACCCGCCAGCACCTCGCCCGGCTGGATCTTGAACGCAACTCGGCCGCGTTCGCCCACATGGCGCGCCTCGCCCAGGTCGGCTTCTGGGAGGTGGATCTCGTCGCCGGCTGCATTTTCTGGAGCGAACAGGTCCGCGCCATCCACGAGGTGACCGCCGACTACGTCCCCAACCTCGCCACCGCCACCGCCTTCTACCCCGCCGAGGCCGGGACCGAGATTTCCCGTCTGGTCCAGGCCACCATCGACCGCGGCGAGCCCTTCGACGTCGAACTGCCCTTCGTCACCGCCCGGGGCAATCAACGCTGGGTGCGCTCCCTCGGGGAAGCCGTCCGCGCGGCCGGCGTCACCGTGGCGATTCGCGGTGCGTTTCAGGACGTCACCGAATCCCGCCGCCAACGCGAAGCCCTCGCCGCCGCCCGCGACGCCGCCGAGGCCGCCGCCCGCGCCAAAGCCGAGTTCCTGGCCAACATGAGCCACGAGATCCGCACCCCGATCAACGCCGTCATCGGCATGACCGAGTTGCTCCAGACCACGCGCCTCAGCCCCGAACAAACCGAGTTCACCGACACCATCCGCACCAGCAGCCAAAGCCTGCTCGCGTTGATCAACGACATCCTGGATTTCTCCAAAATCGAGGCCGGCGGCCTCCAAATCGAGAGCGCCCCTTTCGGCCTGCGCGATTGCATCGAGCACGCCATCGAACTCGTCGCCGGCCAGGCCGCCGCCACCAAACTGGAGCTCTACTCGTCCCTAGATCCCGCCCTGCCGCCGGGCGTCCTTGGCGACGCCGCCCGTCTCCGCCAAATCTTGGTCAACCTCCTCGGCAACGCGGTCAAGTTCACCGCCGCGGGCGAGGTCGAGTTGATCCTCGCCGCCCCTCCGCCCGAGCCCGGCCACCCGCCCATGCTGCGCTTCACCGTGCGCGACACCGGCATCGGCATCCCGGCCAACCGCCTCGACCGCCTCTTCAAAACATTCAGCCAGGTCGACGCCTCCACCACCCGCGTCTACGGCGGCACCGGCCTGGGCCTCGCCATCAGCGCCCGCCTCGTCGCCTTGATGGAAGGTCGCATCTGGGTGGAGTCGACCCCCGGCCGGGGCTCGTCTTTCCACGTCGAGATTCCCTTCCGTCCGGCCGCCGATCCCTTCCCTCCGCCCGGACTCCCGCCCACCCTGCGCGGCCTTTCCGTGCTGGTGGTCGCGCCCCACCCCGGTCTGCGACGCCAGCTCGTGGCCCAGACTCGAGCCTGGGGCCTGCGCGTCGTCTCCGCCGAGGACGGCGCCTCCGCCCTCGCCCGGCTCGAAGCCGGGGAAAATTTCGCCGCCGCCCTGCTCGCCGCTCCCGCCCCCGACGCGGATCCCGCCGCCCTCGCCGCCCTGCTCCGCCGTCCATCCGCCCCCCGCCTGCTGCCGCTCGTGCTGCTCGCCCCCCGGGGCGAACCGCTGCGCGGCTTCGCCGAACTTCCCGCCACCCGCGTCGTCGCCAAGCCGCCGAAATCCGCCCTGCTGCTCGACGCCCTCGTCCAGGTCCTGCGGCCCGCCGCCATCCCGCCGTCCTCGTCCGCCCTTCCTGTCGCCGCGCCTCCGCCCTCCGCCGCCCCCGCGGAATCGTCCGCGCCCTCCGCCCTCCGCATCGTGCTGGCCGAGGACCTGCCGGTGAACCAGCGCGTCGCCCTCCTCATCCTCGAGACGCTCGGTCACACCGCCAGCGTCGCCAACCACGGCTTCGAGGCCCTCGCCCTCGTCTCGCGCCAGCCGGTCGACATTCTATTCCTCGACGTCCAGATGCCCGAGATGGACGGCCTCACCTGCGCCGCCCGCCTGTGCGAGGACTACCCGCCCGAGACCCGTCCGTGGATCATCGCGATGACCGCCAACGCCCTGGAGGGCGACCGCGAGCGCTGCCTCGCCGCCGGCATGGACGACTACATCAGCAAACCGATCAGCGGCCCCGCCATCGCCGCCGCCATCGAGCGCGCCGTCGAGGGTCTGGCCGCCCGTCGCATGGACTAGACCGGCCGAGTCCGGACTCAGGCTCCCAGATAGCCGCGAAACTTCCTCGCCCCCGAGACGTGACCGGGGAAGACCTTCGCCAACCCGCCCTCCGCCATCCCCATGTGGCGCACGCAGGCCTCGGCGAAAAAGTCCCGGTAGTCCGTCGTGATGGCGAGGTCCCGCCCCTCGTAAAGCTTGTCCGCCGCGAGCCCAGGCCATTCGCCCAGCACCCGCCCTCCCCGCACTCCTCCACCCAGCGCGAAGAAGGCCGTGCCGTGGCCGTGATCCGTGCCGCGGTTGCCGTTCTGGGCCGCCGTGCGTCCGAACTCGCTCATGGTCAGAACGAGCACGTCGGACATCTTCGCACCGAGGTCCCGGTGCAGCGCCGCCAGCCCGCCGCCGAGCTCGCCCAGCCTCGTCGCCAGCGCGCCGTTCGCCGCGCCCTGGTTCGCGTGGGTGTCCCAGCCGCCGATCTCCACGAAGGCGATCTCCAGGCCCACGTCCGCCTTTATCAGCTGGGCGGTCTGGCGCAGCGATCGACCGAATCCGCCGTTCGGATACACCGCGCCGTTGGCCGGGGTGTAGCGTTTCGGATCGACCTTGCGCAACAGATCCATCGCCGCGAAACCATCCCTTCCAGCCCCGTGCAGGGCGTCGCCCGCCGCCGTCTCGTAGATGTCCTCGAAACTCTTCGCCGCCCCGCGCATCGCGATCGGCGCGCCGACCCCGCCGCCAACCCCGAAGCGCTCGAGGTCGGGAATCGCCAACGCCTCCTCCCGCCCCTGCAGGCTGCGCGGCAGCTGC
>JAIXVP010000006.1 GCA_027482905.1 Opitutaceae bacterium | reverse complement strand
CCCCCGCCACCCCGCGTTCCAGCAGCAGCGGCACCAGATCCGGCCGGAAGCCCGGGAACCGCATCGCGCCCCCCGCGCCCGCGTTGCGGAACATCGGCCCCGCCACATGCGCGTCCCAGCCGGACCGCAGCGCCAGGCACGCCCCCGCCGGCAGCCGCCCGGCCGAAGCCTCAAGGGCAAAAAGGTCCTCCGGCGTCGCCTGGTAGTCCGGGTCGGCCGCGGCCTTCGCCGTCACGTCCAGCACGAACAGCGGGCACACCAGCGACGCCACCGGCAGCGCATCCACCGTCGCCCCCGCCGCGGTGAAATGGATCGGCGCGTCGAAATGCGTGCCGACATGCTCCGTGTAGGTCAGCTTGTTGATGTTGTAGCCGTCCTTCGCGAAGGACAGCACCGGCTCGATCTCGATCGCCGGCGTGCCGCCAAACGTCGGAAAGGCCGGATGCAGCGTGTGGGTCAAATCCACCACCCGGCTCACCGGCGCGCTCCGCACCGCCTGCGCCCCGGCCGGGTTGGCGGACAGCCCCATCGCCGCCACCCCCGCCGCCACCGCCGCCATCACGCCCCGCCGGCCGAGCCGCCGGGACACAACCCCCATCACGCAGGCATCGCACATGGCTCACCCTCCTGGCCGAGGCCCCCAGCCTGCCAAAAGGATGCGCGCCAACGCCAGCGCCATCACGCCGGCCGCAGCACCACGCCCCGCAGCCACAAGGTCAGCGCCACCAGCCCCGCCGAGGCCACCAGCAGGCTCACGGTGAAGCCCGCCCAGACGATCAGCACCCCGAAGATCACGGACCCCACGGACTGGCCGAGGAACAGCGCCATCGCGAACCCCGCCACCGCCGTGCCGCGCGCCTCGGGCAGCGCCTCCGTCGCGCGCGCCTGCAACGACCCGTGCAGCATGAAGAACAGCAGCCCCACGAAGGCCTGCGCCACCGCCACCGCCCACCACCACGGCGACAGCGCGAAGATGGCGAGCGCGACGGCAACCCCCATCCCCCCCACCATCACCATCCCCCGCTCCCCCAGCCACCCCAGCAGCCGCCCCGCGGATTGCGTGTAGACGAGCGATCCGATCCCGAAGCTCGCCACCACCAGCCCCGCCTCCGCGGCACTCATCCCGAACCGCTCGATGAGCAGCGAGGCGAGGAACGGAAACGCGCCGCCGAACATCAGCAAGCCATCCAGCGCCGTGCCGATCATCAGCCGCCGCCCCGCCTTCTTCCGGAGCAGCTTGACGAACCCCGAAAGCCCCGCCCCGCGCCCGCCCTCCGCCGGCGCCCGCCACAGCGGCGCGCCCAGCCGGGCGATGAAGAAAGCCGTGATGAGGACAGCGACAATCCCGAGCCCGAGGAACGCCCACCGCCACCCCGCATACTCACCCACGATGCCCGAAAGCGGCCCCGCCAGCAGCTGCGACAGCACCATCCCGTTGAGGAATTTCCCCAGCACCGCCTGGCGCTGGCCATAGGGCACGCTGTCCCCGATATGCGCCATGAACAGCGGCACGATGGCCGCCGCCGCCAGCCCCATCAGCACCCGGAACAGCAGCAGCGTGGACAAGCCCTCCGCCAGCCCCGCCCCCACCAGCATCCCCGCATAGATGGCGAGCGAGATCGCCACGACCCGGATCTTCCCGAACCGGTCCCCCAGAGGCCCGATCGCGAACTGCCCGACCCCATAGGCCAGCGCGAAGCCCCCGATCAGCGGCGCCACGCCCCCGAGTCCGGTCCCGAAATCCCGCGCCATCATGGGCAGCAGCGGCTCGATCATCCGCATCCCGCAGCCCACCGTGAAGGCCGCGGTCGCCATCAGCCAGACGGGCGGATTCATTCGATGCCCGCGGATCGTGGCCGATCCGCCCTCAATCGCCGGCGCTTCGCTTGGCTACGCGGCACTGGCCGCGGCGGCCATTCGGCCGCTCGCCCGCCTTCGGCGGTCGCCGCCCCCCGGCACTGTCACGCAGCGTCCACCTTGGCTGATGCCTTGCGCGCCCGCTCGCTCGCCGTCTTCAGCTGCCCGCAGGCCGCCAGGATATCCCGCCCCCGAGGCCGCCGCACCGGGCTGGAATACCCCCCCTCCTCCATCACCGCCGCAAAGGCCCGCACCGCCTCGGGCGTGGAGGTCTTGTACGGCGACCCCGGCCAGGGATTGAACGGAATGAGGTTCACCTTCGCCGGCAAGCCCTTCAGCAGCCGCACGAATTCCCGCGCCTCCGCCGGGCTGTCATTCACCCCCCGCAGCATCACGTATTCGAAGGTGATGCGCCGGGCATTCGACGCCCCCGGATACCGCCGGCACGCCGCCATCAGCTCCTCGATCGGATATTTCCGATTGAGCGGCACGATCTCGTTCCGCAACTCATTCGTCACGGCGTGCAGGGACACCGCCAGGTTCACATTCAGCTCCGCCCCGCAGCGGTCCATCATCGGCACCACGCCGCTCGTGCTCAGCGTGATCCGCCGGCGCGACAGCGCGATCCCCTCATGGTCCATCACGATCCGCAGCGCCTTGGCCGTGTTCTCGTAATTGTAGAGCGGCTCCCCCATCCCCATCACGACGATGTTCGACAGGTGCCGCGCCGTCCCGTCCTTCGGGCTCGGCCATTCGCCATAGCTGTCCCGCGCCGCCATGAACTGCCCCACGATCTCGGCAGCCCCCAGATTCCGCACCAGCTTCTGCGTCCCCGTATGGCAGAAGGTGCAGGACAGCGTGCACCCCACCTGCGTCGAGATGCAGACCGCCCCCCGATCCTCATCCGGCGAGGGGATGTAAACGGTCTCCACCTCCTGCCCGTCCCGCCACCGGAACAGCCATTTGCGGGTCCCGTCCGTGCTCGTCTGCTCGGTGGCCACATCCGGCCGCCCCACCACGAACCGCTCGGCGAGCTTCGCCTGCATCGGCTTCGCGATCGACGGCATCCGCGCGAAATCCGTGACCCCCTGGTGATACATCCAGTGCCACAGCTGCTTCGCCCGGAACGGCTTCTCGCCGATCGCGACCATCTCGGCCGCCAATTCTTCCCGGCTCAGCCCCACCAGGTCCCGCCGCCCATCCGCCAGCGTCGCCGGCGGTGGCGAGAACAGCGCCGACTTCGCCAGGATCCGATCCCGCTCCGCGCTGGTCAGATCCGCGCTCACCGCCTTGCCGCCGGATTCGCCGGGCATTCCCGGTTGATTGCCTCATACGCCGCGGAAAACCCCGCCAGCGGAAACGTATCCGTCACCGTCGGCCGGCCCGGAGGCCCCGGACTCCGCACCACCGCCTCCCGCCCGCCGCGGAACGCGCTCACCAGGCTCTGCCCGTTCTGGAAGAAGGCGCTGGACTGCACCACGCCGTAGCTGCGGAACTCCGTCGTCCCCACGCTCAGCACCGCCTCCCCCTGCCGCGGATAGGGATACCCCACCGAGATCGCGACCTGGTCCCGCCCCCCCGGCCGATGCGTGATCGTCAGCGTCACCGTCTGCCGGTTCGCCGGCCCGTTCTCGCTCCGCGCCGCCCGCGCAAAGGCGTAGCAGACCTTCTGCCCGTTCTCCTGATGCGTCGCCGCGATCCAGGATTGATGGGTGCCGAGGCGCTGGGGCTGGGCCGGCGTGGCCCGCTGCTGCGCGACGGCAGCCAGCGGCACGGCCAGTGCGGCAAGGATCAGGGCTGTGCGGAGCATGCAGCCTAGATACGTCCACCCCCGCCCCCGGGCAACCGCGCAACCCCCGCTTCTTCCGCCCCCGCCCCAACTTCCCTATGCAGTCCCCATGCCCCCTCGCGACACCACCGACGCCCAGCTCGCCGCCCAATACGAGGCCTTTCCCTACCCCGCCCGCGACCCGCGGGAGGAAGCGAAGCGCCTCATCATCGGCAGCCCCTCACACCTGCGCGAGATCGATCACTGGATCTTCGGCGCAAGCCGCCCGGCCTCCCAACCCCTCAACGCCCTCATGGCCGGCGGCGGCTCCGGCGACGGCACCATCATGCTCGCCCAGCAGATGACAACCCTGAACCGCCCCGGCCGCGTCACCTGGCTCGACCGCTCCACCGAAGCCCGCCGCGTCGCCGAAGCCCGCGCCAGGACCCGCGGCCTGACCAACATCACCTTCGAGGAAGGCTCCCTCCTCGACCTGCCCCGCTCCGGCCTCGGCCCCTTCGACTACATCGATTGCTGCGGCGTCCTGCACCACCTGCCCGACCCCGACGAAGGCCTGGCCGCCCTCGCCTCCGTCCTCGCCCCCGGCGGCGGCATCGGCATCATGGTCTACGCCCCCCATGGCCGCACCGGCGTCTACATGCTGCAGGAGGCACTGCGCCTCCTCGCCCCCACCGACGAACCCCCCGCCACCCGGGTCGAGACCGGCAAGCGCGTCTGGAAACAACTGCCCGAGACCGCCTGGTTGAAACGCAACCCCTGGATCGACGACCACCTCAAGGGCGGCGACGCCGGCTTCTACGACCTGCTGCTCAACCCCCGCGACCGCGCCTACACCATCCCCCAGCTCGCGGCGCTGGTCGCCGGCGCCGGCCTGCGCATCGCCTGCCTGGTGGAGCCCCTGCGCTACAACCCCGACACCTGGCTGACCGACCCGAAGCTCCGCGCCCGCACCGCGGGGCTGGACCCCATCGCCCGCGCCGCCCTGGCCGAGGCCCTCTGCGGCAACATGGGCATCCACATCGCCTACCTCACCCGCGACGAAGCCCCGAAACCCGACTGGACCAACGACGCCACCATCCCCGTGCTGCGCGAACTCGACGGCCCCGCCATGGCCCGCGCCCTGCGCCCGGACGGCCTCCTCCCCGTCACCTTCGACAGCCTCCGCGTCCAGATCCCCCTGCCCCGCCTCGCCGCCGCCCTCCTCAGCCGCATCGACGGCCGCACCCCCTGGTCCGAGATCGTCGCCAGCATCCCCGCCCCGAGTGACCAGATCACCCGCGACCGCGCCGCCCTCGTCGCCGCCCTGGAACCCCTCAACCGCCTCCTGCTCGCCGCGCCGTAGAGAACACAACCATCCTCCGCCGCCCGGGGCTCCCTCCCCCGTGCTTACGGGGGAGGGATGGGGTGGGGGATCGCGCAACCTCCACCACACCCCCCACCATCAGCCTTGAGAGGGCTTCGCCCCCTCAAACTCCCCCAGCAAGGGCCAGCGGGCCCTTGCAACCCAGCTATGGGAGCCCGCCCCTCAATCCGCGCCAGGCTGCGACGCCAACAGCAGCCGACGCCGCACGGATTGCAGGAAACCGTCGAAGGTGAAGCAGGAGAAACTGAAAGCGCCGAGCGACGTGTGCTTCGCCCGCCACCGCAACCGCGCCAGGTCATCCCGCGTCAGATCGGCATCCCGCCCGATCACCAGCAACAGCTTGATCGACGGATTGGCATCCCCGAACACCCGGCGGAACGCGTCGCTGCCCTGCCCCTCGGCCGAAATCCGCCAGGCCCAGTCCACCAACTGCGAAAACCCATGCTCGAACCGCGGCGACCAGCGCTTCACGGTCTTGCCCACAGGCAGGGCGCCGAAGATGCTGCGCTCCTGCGCATCCTCGAACTCCACCAGCGTATAGGCATTCGCCTCGCTGTCCCCCGCCGCGACATCGCAGGCGAAATCGCCGAACAGGTCGAGCTCCTGCGCCACCCGGTCCGGCAACTCCACGTCATTATTGGCAAAGCCGAGCGCGGCAGACAGATGCGGCCGGGCCTTGAAGAAGGGGATCACCATGTCCCGCTCCTTCAACCGCGCCTCCGACGCCAGCAGCGCCTCCAACGCATCGAGGTCCCCGGCCAGCACGGCCGGGTCCAGCCGCAACGGCGCGAAGGTCTTCACCCCGCCGCGGTCTGCGGCATCGCCGCCCGCCGCAACCCATCGATCTGGCTGCGCCGGACCACATCCACCACCGTGATCACCGCGCCCCGCCGCCGCAACAACACGCGCAGGTCACCACCCACCCGCAACTGGAACAGGTCCGGCCGCTCCCCCTTCACCGGCGCCAGCCGCCCGCCGAGCAGCCCATCCCACGCACCCGGCAACCCCTCCAGCGCATGCAACACCTGCGCCCGCGCCGCATGGGGCAACTGGTCGAGGTAGGATTCGGCGGTGAAACTCCATTCAACCGGCATGGCACGACGGCTCCTGCGGGGTCGGGTCCTGCGAGACATTAGGGTGCGGCAAGGCCACTTTGCCAGCAGTGAACGCGGCGACCGTGCCTGCTGCGAGTGACCTTGAGAGGGCTTCGCCCCCTCAAACTCCCCCAGCAAGGGCCAGCGGGCCCTTGCAACCCAGGTATTGGTTCTAGCTTAGAAAGCGTAGCCTGACACAACGCCGCATCACACGAACCGCGCCAGAAAAGAAGCGCTAATCGGACTATCCACCGGCCAATGCCGCATGGAGCTTCGATACGATCCGCCAAATTAGTCGCGTTCGCGGCGCCCAACTCGAGGCCGTGACGCACAACAAAATCCCTCAGATCGTCTTTCGATCCGGAAAGCCGCACCAGCACCTGCCGCGAACAACACTTCAAAAAGCAAACTCGAGCATGCATCGAAGAAGACTTGAACGTCCGCGCCACGAGAAACAAGCAGGCGCTTAGATAATTGCAACACCATTGGGCCAGCCGCAACGGTCGATCAAAATACACCTACCGCAGCTAGTCTAGCAATGAGATATAGCTTCTGACCATAATGCCTCTAACCTCACGCCACTCTGACGAAGAGAGCAGAAAAATTGACAGTGGCAGCTTAAAGCTTCGTGGAAAAATCTGCTCACTTTCTCTGCAGAAGACACGAAAACACTTCCAGTCGATACTGCCGACCGGCAGATCGGTCACAACCGCCAGATCAAGATCATTAGGTATTCGCCCCTTCTGCAAGGCAGACCCAAAAACTAAAAGCATTGAAAACTTGTGTTTTTCAGGCACAAATCTCCGGCGCAACCAAGCGACTTCACCGGCGAGCGCGGTGCCTATCCAGGTATCCGAACAGAGCGCCATATTGCATAACTTTTATCTTGACCGTCTCGGCATAGCTTTTTCCTTCGACAGTTGGTGAAGCCCACATTCCTGCATACGCAACCGTCGTGGCATTCGCCGCCAGAGCCGACTCTACCACACTGGCCGTCACCCGATATTCATCGGAATTAACGCAGTAGATCTTCTCGACAGCATCTGGCAGAGTTACAGTTAGAACCTGACCGCCATCGTATTCTACCACATAATCTTTCTCTCGAAGCTTTCCGTTAAGCCAATAGGCAGTCATCTAATTCGTCCCCTTTGTGAGATAAACCAGGTCTTTTATTACCGTTTCTCGCATTCGCTCAACGTGCGGCAATATGTCAACCGGAAATCGGAAGTTGCTGTATAAATCCGTTGGCACTTTTTGAAATACTTCGAACATTGATACATGCACGTACAATTCGTTGTAGCGCTCCATGCTATCGCCTGCTGAAAGGAGGTGCGTTTTTGTTCGCAATATACGCTCAATCTCCTGATTATTCAAAATTACCTTCCCCTTAAGTTCTTGCCAAATTTCCGCAGCCGCTTGCTGCGCCGAAAAATCATCAAACTTAACCGCCGGACCGGCTCGCTCAAAAATCTCACGATTGAGCGTCATGAGGGCGTACAATGGATTATAAAATTCAGCCAAAGATGCAGAAACTCGATCAGTTTGCCTTTGCTTCTGGGCAGTTTTCAGGGCCTTAGATGATTGGAGGTAAACGACAGTTATTGGCACAACGCTTGCTAGGGTCGTGCCCAACGCTGAGCCTAGCAGGGGCCAAATGCCGTCTTGATACCAAGGCTTCGCCTCCTTTGCAGTGAGTTGCAATAGGTCGCTAACTTGCAAACCCGTTGCAGGACGACTGAATGGCAGCGGCGTGCCCTGGGAGACTTGCGGCGCGGCGATTAAAGGCTCACCTGCGTGCGCACTAGCGGCACCAACCGCAGCGATCAAAGCTGAAAAGGCCAAGAGAACGCCGGCAAGCGCGCATATTCGCGAAAGGTTAGTGTAGAAAATCACACCGTTAGAATGGCTCATGGACGCCTTCTTTGCCGCAAAATAACCAATGTATAGAATTCGACCAATTTGGTCGTCACAGGCAATCGGTGATGGTGTTCTATCTGCGGGCGCCCCGCATATCACAAACATACACCAATTAATCCACTTGCGTATAGGTTCTTTTTCCTATACACTCCCCCGCCTCCCCTCCCCCGGCGAGGCCCTCCCCCCATGCCCACCCCACCCCTCACCTTCCCCCTCCACCGCACCGCCCCCCACCCCTTCCGCCCTCTCACCGACGCCGAATGGGCCGCCCTCGCCCCCCTCATCGCCCGCACGGACCCCCGCGGCCGCCCCGCCCAGCGCACGCGCCGCACCATGGACGCCATCTTCTGGGTCGCCTGTTCCGCCGGTCCCTGGCGCGCCCTGCCGGCCGAATACGGCCCCGCCAATTCCGCCCATCGCCTGCTCGCCCGCCTGGCGCATAGCGGCGCGCTGGATCGGCTGCTGCTCGCCGCCTCCCGCCACCCCATGGCCTTCGCCACGCTCAAAAGCCTGGAATGGAGGATCGTCCGCGCCTGGCGGCGTGCCGCCCGCCTGCTGCCCGCCACCAGCATGGCGCTGGTGCGTCGCCTCGGCATGGTCTCCGCCATGCCGGCCCCCTCCTGGTGCCTCCCCTATCCGGAGCTGGAGCCCCTGCTCCTCCGGGTCGTCAGGAATTTGTTCCGCCCGGGAAGCCCCGACCGCCCCCGGCCGAGCCATTCGCAGCTGGACTGGCTTTCCCGCTTCCACCGCCTCATCGCCGGCCGCCCGGCGGCCTTCAGAACGACAGAACCCCCGGGCCT
>JAIXVP010000439.1 GCA_027482905.1 Opitutaceae bacterium | reverse complement strand
GGTTTTGATAATACCAACGTTTGGAGCCGGCGACGTAGTGGTGCCAGACGGCGCGCGGCGCGAGGGCCTCGGGCGGGCGCGGGAGCACGACGTAGTCGGCGAGGGGCGTGGCCAGGCGGGCGGGCTGCGCGGCGAGGTGCAGGGCGACGAGCGCCTGTTCGTGGTAGTAGTGCGGCCGCATGATCGCGTCGAGGGCGGCGCAGTGGTGTTCCATGCGTTCCCAGTCGAGGGTGGCGCCGTGTAGGCCGAGGATGCCGGTGTTGACCCGGCGCGGGACGGGCGCGCCGGCGATGCGGTCGAGGGCGCGGGCGGGGCAGCCGTAGGCGTCGCCGACGTCGGTCATGTGGAGCGCGGCGGCAGGGGCGCGCAACCAGTCCGCGAGCAGGGCGGGCCGGCGGAGGGCGAGCTGGTCGGAGTCGAGGAACAGGTTCCAGCCGGGGTTGCCGGCGTGGACGTCGAGGATTTTTCGATACAGCACCAGGCCCTCGCGGCGGGCGCGGAGGCGGGGAAAACGGGCGGCGGGCAGAAGGGCGTCGAGCCGGTCGCGGGCCTCGGTGTCGCCGACCACGCGCGACCCGGGGGCGAGGGCGAGCAGCCGCTCGCGGGTGGCTTCGTCGAGGCTGCCGTCGTCGTGGATCACGGCGCGCAAGGGCAGGTGGGGGGCGAGCGACGTCAGCAGGAAGGCGGTTTGAAACCAAAAGCGGCGGCCGGTCAGGAAGTGGATCTCGGGTGCGTCGGTCGGGGGAGGCGGGAGGGATGGGAGCCGGGCGGCGGCGGCCTCCATCGCGGCGCGGCCGGTCTCGGTGCGGGCGCGCTCGGCGGGGCCGCCGTCGCGGAAGTGCTCGCGCAGCCGGCCGAGCGGGGCGTGGAAACACAGGTAGAGCAGGCGGCCGGGGCCGGGCAGGGGCGGGCTCATGGCGGGGGCAGGGTGGCGACGAGCGCGGCGAGTTGCGCGTCGTCGAGGGTGCGGCCGGCGGAGTAGGGGGCGTTGCGCAGACGGAAAAGCCGGCCGGCGGTTTCCGGACCGAGCAGGCGGGCGGCTTTTTGGAAAACCCCGCCGCCCAGGCCGGCGGGATCGCGGTCGGGGGCGAGGCAGCGCCAGAGGTCGCGCTGGCGGGCGCACAAGCCGGGGTGGAAGCCGCGCGGCAGACGGCGCCAGGAGTCGAAGGCTTTCGTGGCGAACCGCGCGGCGGCGCGGCGGCCCTCCGGAGTGGCGGGCACGGTGCGGGCGAAGGCCTCCTGCACGGCGAGGGAGGCGACGGCGAGACGTTCCCAGTGGTTCGTCAGACGCGCGCCGGGGTGGCGACCGCCGATGGCGAGACCGGCGCATTTGACCACGCGGGCGGGGAAGGGGGCGCAGACGTGGTAAAACCAGATCTCGGCCACGGGGTTGTAGAGCGGGGACGGTGGGAAGGGGGCGGCGGCGACGCGGGCGCGCAGGTAGTCGGTCCGGAAAGAAGGGGAATGGGGCGCGGGTTGGATGGTGATGAAAAACTCGGCGGGGTCGGCGGTGGCGGGTTGGGGGGCGCAGAGTTCGGGGACACCGAGGGGACCGGTGTGGTCGTCCAGGTTTTGATGGGCGGAGTCCGAATAGGCCACGTCGGCTCCGGCGCGGTGGGCGGCGACGTGGGCGTGGAGTTTATCCGGCGAAAGCAGGTCGTCGGAATCGAGAAAGAGGACGCCGCGGCCGGTGGCGGCGTCGAGGCCGGCGAGGCGGGCGAAGAGCAGGCCGCGGTTCTCCTGACGGACGAGGCGGTCGACCCGCAGGCCGAGGCGGGCGAGGTCGTCGGCGAGGGGCGTGGCCGAGCCGTCATCGACCAGCACGGTCTCGACGGCGAGGCCGGCGGACGCGGCGCGCACGCTCTCGAGGGTGTGGCGAACGAGCTCGCCGCGGTTGTAGACCGGGATGATGACGGAGAGGTCGGGCATCAGCGAGCTAGGGGCCGGGCGAGGCGCCGATAGAGTTCGACGCTCGCGCGGATCATTTCTTCGCGAGAATAACGGGCGACCGCCCGTTCGCGCGCGGCGGCGCCGAGGCGGAGCCGGAGGGCCGGATCGTCGAGCAGGCGGGTGAGGGCGGCGGCGAGGGCGGGGACGTCCTCGGGCGGGGTCAGCAGACCGGTCTCGCCGTCGACGACCAGATCGAGCGCGCCGGGGGCACGCAGGGCCACGACCGGCAGGCCCCAGGCCATGGCTTCCGCGAACATCAGGCCGAAGGATTCGTAGCGCGAGGGGGCGACGAACAGATCCGCCGCGCGGTAGTGGGCGGCGAGGGTGTCGTCGTCCACCGCGCCCGCGAAGACCACCCGTTCGCGCAGCCCGGGTGGGGTATCGTTTCGCCACCGGGATCGCCAAGCGTCGCCCGAGTCCGAACCGACCAGCACGGCGGAGGCGCCGGGCCGGTCCGCGAGCGCGAGGTCGAGGGCGGCGAGCAGGAGGTCGGCGCCCTTGCGGGTTTCGAGGCGCCCGACGTAGAGCAGGCGCACGGTTCCGTTTTCGGCGCGGCGGGTGGTGATCGCGGGCAGGGGGATCCCGTGGGGGATGACCGGGATGGCGGCGGGATCGAGATCGAATTCGCGACCGATCCGGGTCCGGTGACCCTCGGAGTGGGTGACGACCGCGTCGGCGCCGCGCACGAGCCGGCGCTCCCACTTTTCGTGCACGCGTCCAATCCAGTTGGGCGCGCCGCCGTTGGTTTCGCGCAACTGGGTGGCGGTGGTGGAGACCCGGGCGACAAGGGGGCCGCGGCCGGTCAGTTCCAGGAAGCGCAGGGCGGGCGCGTCGGTCGAGGTGGTCTCCCACACGTCCACCCCGGGCACGGTGGTGGCGGCCCTGGCGGCGGCGCGCTGGCGTTCGCGTTCCCAGAGCCACTGGTTCAACTGCCAATGGAGACGTCCCACCGTGCCCAGCAGCCGCGGGCGGCGGGCGGGGGCGGGCACAAGGTGGGCGGGTATATCGGCGGCGGCGCGACCGGCCTCAAGCGGCACGACGGCCGTGACGCGGTGTCCGGCGGCGAGCAGGCCCTCGGCGAGGTGGCGAAAATGCACGCCGATGCCGCTGCCGGGGCCGGTGACGCCCGCGTAGGAAGGGGTGATCAGTCCGACGTGGAGGGGGCTCATGCGCGTGGTTTGGGCGTCGTGGACAGATCGCCTTGGCCCTCCAAGCGGCCGAGCAATCCGTGGAAACGGATGCGCTCGACCGGCCCCCGCCAGGCCCGGGTGCGGAACCAGGCCCGGGCTGCCCGCGGCAGAAGGGTGAACGGGGGGATGGCCGGCCAGGGGCATGCGCCGTGGAGGGCGAGGACGCGGACCCAGGAGCGCTGGATGCCGCGGTTGAGGCGGGCGAGGTAGTCGGGCGCCAGGCGTGAGGAGGGGATAAGGTGGGTGAGGGCGACGTCGGGATGGTAGCCGACGTCCCAGCCGGCTCGAAGCACAGTGAAGACGAGATCATTGTCCCCGCCCGAGCTCAGGGCGCCCGCCCGGCGATCGAGCAACTTCCGCAGGGAATCCGGGCCGACGGCCGCGACATAGGCGTGGGCGGCCGCTTTTCGCACACACAGGCCGGCGCCGACGGGGGCGAAGGCGGGCCAGGGTTCGCCGGGGCCTCCGGCGGCGATCCCGGGCGATTCGCCGTGGTCGTGCAAGGCGAGCAGGCCGAGGAACTCGGCGGTCCAGGGCGGCGGCGGGGATTCGAATTCCGGGCGCACGGGTCCGCCGGCCGCGCCGAGGCGGGGGTGGGCGGAGAAGAACGCGAGGGCGGCCTCGAGGTGGCCGGCCGCCAGCACGTTGTCGTCGTCCACGAAGACGAGCAACTCGCCGCGGGCCTCGGCGATGCCGCGTAGCCGGGCCGGGGTGAGGCCGGCCTCGGGTTCGCGCACGATGCGCAGGCCAGAAGGGACCTCGGCGCCGAGCCGGTCCGGGGTGATCTCCGGCCGGCTACCATTGTCGATTAGAAGAATTTCGCGATCGGAGGCGGGCAGGGTCTGCCGGGCCAGGCCGTCGAGGGTTTTCCCGAGCCGGACCGGATGGGGATCCCGGGTGCAAAGAATGACGCTGAGCTTGATCATGGCGCGGGCCGCAGACCTTTTGCGACCGCGCTGGCGACGCCGAGTTGGAAGGCCAGGTCGATCAAGATTTTGAAACGTTCGGCGGGGTTGCGGGCGCGAACCAGCCGGGTGAGGGGTCTGGCGCCTGCGAAACCGAGGGCGGCGCGTCGGGCGGCGCGGATCCAGCGGCGGAGCCGGGAGGGGCGCGGGCCGGCGCGGTCGGCGCTTTCGATTTCCCAGCTGACCCCCTCCCAGTAGAGGCGCCGCAGGAACCAGCGCCGGCGGAGCCGCGCAGGGGGGAGGTCGTGCCAAATCCAGAGTTCGGGATCGTGGTAGCCCATCGCGCCGGCGGCGTGGAGCCGGTTCCAGAGCTGGGTTTCCTCGCGGGAAAGAAGGTTGCCGCCCCGCCGGCCGAGACCGTGGGCGAAGCCGCCGATCCGCTCGAGCCAGTCGCGACGCAGGGTCATGTTGGCGCCGACGAAAGGAATGTCCCCGCTCGTCGTCATCGCTTCGGGGGAAGGTGCGAATTGCGTCAGGTAACAGACCAGATCGGGATGGAGCCAGGCGGGCGGCGGCGCCGTCCACGGCAGGCGGACGGCGCCGCCCACCGCCGCGATTCCGGGGTCGAGCCGGGCGCAGACCAGATGAAGGCGCGCGAGCCATCCGGGGGGAACCCAGGCGTCGTCGTCCAGGTAGGTGATCCAGGGCGCGGTGGACAAGCGGGCGCCCAGGTCGCGATTCACGCTCAGTCCCTGGTTGGCCACCCGCACGAGTTTGATCCGCGGGTCCGACGGCAGGGAGGCGAGGTAGGCGGGGGTGTCGTCCGTGGAGCCGTCGTCGATGACGATGAGTTCGGCGTCGCCCAGGTCCGGCAGCAGGGACGCGAGGCAACGTTCGAGGTCCCGCCTCCGATTGTAGGTGCAGACGACGAGGGAATGGGCGGCGGGTTTCACGCAGTGGTCGTGTAGCGGCGGGAATAGCGGTTCAGCGGCGACTCCAGAAAGTGCCAGCTGGCGGCGGAGACGGCGAGCGTCGACGCGAGGAGAACGGCGGTGTAGAGCAGAGGCTGCTCCGGATAGGAGTTTCCGAAGAGTCGGAGACAGGCGCGCGGCGCCACCCAGTGCATCAGGTTGTGGTAGAGGTAGAGACCGTAGCTCATGGCGCCCAGGCGAACGAGGAGGTTTCGGCGGGCCAGCCAACCGGCCCAGGCCGGGGGGGCGGCGCGGGTGCAGGTCGCGATCAGGGCGGCGGAGGCGGCCGCCATGACGAAGCCGGCGCCGGCGTGAACGACGTTCATGGGCAGGGTCCAGGGCCAGCGCCCGGCCAGGAGAAACGCGGCCGCGAGCAGCCAGGGCAGAAGCCGCGCCGCGATCGTTTCCATTCCCTCGACGCGGTCACGCGCCGAGTTCCGCACCCAGGCCAGCGACGCGCCCCAGCCGAAAAAATCTAGACTGCCGGCGGTCGTCAGGTGCGCGAAGTCCGTGGGGACGCCCCAAGCCGGCGCGGCCCAGCGCGCGAGCGGGCCGAGAACGAGGCAGGTCCCGACCAACCAGGGAAAAACCCGGCGGGGAAGAAGGAAGAGGGCGACGGGCCAGACGAGGTAGAATTGAAACTCGAGCGCCAGCGTCCAGAGGTGGCTGAGCGACCCGGGCCAGCGGCCGATTTCGATGATGTATTGGTTGGAGAGAAACGCCGCGTGCCAGGGCCAGGAGACGCGAATGTCGTCGAGCGACACCAACCACGCGGCGGCCAGGGCGAGGTAGAACGCGGGCGCGATGCGGAACAGCCGGCGCAGGTAGAAGGTTCGAAGCGCGGTAAGAGGGCGGAGGCCGCCGCCGTCGATCCGATCGCGTTCGCGAAGGATGATGCCGGTGATCAGGAAGCCGCTGAGGACAAAAAACAGCCGGACGCCGAGGGAACCCGTGTCGACGAAGTCGCCGATGAAGAGTCCGGGGAAGTGGACGCAAAACACGCCCGCGACGGCGAGGGCCCGGAGGGCGTCCAGCACCTCCAACCGGGGAGCGTGGCTTTCACGGTTTTGGCTCATACGACGACGCCTTCCTCAAAGCGAAGCCGGGCGCGGTAGAGTTCGGCCGAGGCGGCGGCGAGGGATCGGGTGGTGAAGAGTGATTCGAAACGGCGGAGCGCGGCGCCGCCGCGGCGCGCGAGCTGCCCCGGCTCGGTGCAGAGGGCGATGATCGCGGAGGCGAGCGCGGGGGCGTCCCCGGGCGGGACGAGCACGCCGGCGTCGGGCCCCACGACCTCGGGTATGCCGCCGGCGGTGGTGGCCACGATCGGACGGGCGTGGCGCATGGCCTCGACCAGGGGCATGCCGAACGATTCGTAGCGGGAGGGCACCAGGACGGCGTCGCAGCCGCGGTAGAGATTTTCGAGGGTTTCGGCATCCACCCGGCCATGGACCGTCAACCGGCCGGGGAACGCGTTCCGGAGCGAGGCGAAGACGGCGGTCAGCGAATCGTTTCCCTCGGTCGAGCCGGCCAGATGAAGCGCCGCGCCGGGCAGGGCCGCGAGAAAGGCGGGGGCGGCCTCGAGCAGGATGTCGGCGCCCTTGCGGTGGCCGAGGTTGCCCACGAACAACAACGCGGGCGCTCCGGCGAGGCGGGGCGCGGGCGCGGCGTCCGGCCGGGCCGGATCGATGCCATGGGGCACGAGGGCGACGCGGCGGGGATCGAGCCCGAGCATGACCTCGATCTCGTCGCGGTGGCGTCGGGTGTGGGTGAGGGGGCCGCGGGCCTGGCGGATGCAGGCGTTCTCCATGGCGGCGGTGAGGAGCAGGGCGCGCGAATAGGCGCCGGTGTGGCGGGTGGCCAGCTGGTCGAGCGTCGTGCTGATCCGGGTGAAGCAGGGCGGGGTCCCGGGCAGTTTTTCCACCCACCAGCCGAGCGCGGAAAAGCTGGTGGTCTCGATGATGTCGCACCGTTGTTCGGCGAGCTGGCGAAACACGGCGAACACCGCGACGGGAAGCGCGGCGATCTGCCAGGCGAGGCGCCGGGCCAGCCATCCGCTCCGCGCGAAAAGACGGGTGCTCACCTCGTGCCTGAAAACCGCCACGCCGTTCGCGGTGTGGTCGGGGGCGGGGAAATGATGCAGGTCGGGCAGCCAGCGCACGGTGACGGCGTGGCCGGCGTCGCGGAGGCCGCGGGCGAGGCAGTGGAAGTGGTTGGCGATGCCGCTGGGACTGGCGCCGTCCGGGCTCCACAACGGGGTGAGCAGCAGGATGCGCATCGGGGCGGGATGGCTCATGCGCGGTCGAGATGGAGCCCCAACGCCTGCAACGGCGGCCGGAGCAGGCGCAACGCGACCGCCTGGAGGCGGTGGCGGCGGCGGAAGGAGGCGGGCATGATCTCGGTCCATGCGGCGCGGTTGGCGGCGGCCGCCTCGAGCCGGCCCTCGGTTTCGAAGCGTCGGACCAGCGCGAAGGCGCTTCGGGTGCGCTCGAGGTCGAAGGCGTTGTTGTCGAACGCGGGGTAGAGTTCGCCGAAGAGGTCGCGCAGACGGCCCTGTTCCCGCAGCCAATCGCCCGAGGACTGAAGCCGGCTGGTGGCGTTGGTGTCGTGCACGCGGTAGCAGGCGAGGGGGCGCGGCGAAAGGATGCCTCCCCCTTGGGCGACGGCCCGGGCCCACATCTCGCAGTCGGCGGTGTAGGGCAGGCCCGATCGGAAGCCGCCGGCTTTTTCGTAGAGGGAACGTCGAACCACGACGGCGGGGCATTGGACGTGGTTGGTCAGGAAAAACAGCGACGGGTCGCGCGTGGGTTTTTCCCATTCGACCAGACGATCCACGATCCGGAGAATCTCGTCGTCGGAGTCGACGTGGATGCAGCGAACGGCGAAAAAATGCAGGTCGGGGTGGGTGTCGGCCAGGGACTCGACGGTGGCGTAGAACCCGGGCTTCACCCAGTCGTCATCGTGCAGCAGGTGGACGAGTTCGCCCGAGGCGAGGCCGATGCAGGCGTTCCAGTTGTCGATCATGCCCAACGGGACCGCCTGGCGATGGATGCGGATGCGATCGAGCATCGGGGCGGACAGGACGGCGCCGAAGTCCGGCGGCTTTTCCGAGTTGTCCACCACGATGATCTCCATCCGCCGCGGATCCGGCGCTTGAACGAGAACCGAATCGAGCGCCTGCCGCAGGTAGGTGAGTCTGTCCCGCACGGGAATGACGACCGACCAGAGCGGGCGCGATCCCGCGTCGGCGCGCCGGGGGCAGATGACGCCGGGCGCGGGAAGCTTGGCGGGGGCGGCGGTCACGGGATCTACGGCGCCGGGATCACACCGACTCGAGGGTGACGCCGTCGAAATTGATCGCCCCCCAGCTGGGGAGCCAGTGGGTCACGGCCTCGCCCGAGGCCGACACGGGGGCGATGGTGAAGCGGGGCAGGCCGATAATCACGTCGAGGTCGCGGCGCCCCTCGCGGGGATCGCCGCGACCGACGCTGAAACCTCCGTGGTAGGGACCGGGGACCAGCCTCGGGGTCGCGATGCGGACGCGGATGCGCCGGGTTTCGCCGGCGGCCAGCGAAAAAGTCTCGCGCGAGAAGAAGGTCCCCACGCATTCCCCGGAGGCTTGGAAGATGCTGCCCCCGATGCCGAGGTCGCCGGCCGCCTCGGTGGCGTTGACCTCGAAGTCGAAGACCACGGGATCCCCGACGCGAAAATCGCCCTCCCCCGCGGCGGCCGCGGCGGTGAAACGGGCGATGGTGCCGAAGCCCGGAACGCGGTAGGCCGCCGGATCCACCGCCCCGCCGGCGACGGTGCGATCCCGGTCGAGGTAGTTCGCGATCACGGCGGCGGAGTCCGCGAACATCACGACCCGGCCCTTGTCCAACAGGAGGGAACGGTCGCAAAGCTTGGCGATGGCCCCCAGCTGGTGGCTGACGAAAAGCACGGTGCGGCCCTCGCCGCGCGCCACGTCCTGCATTTTGCCCATGCATTTTTTTTGTTTTTCTGCGTCGCCTACCGCCAGCACCTCGTCCACGATCAGGATCTCGGGCTCCAGGTGGGCGGCCACGGCGAAGGCCAGGCGCACATACATGCCGCTGCTGTAACGCTTCACCGGCGTGTCGAGGAAACGCTCCACCTCGGCGAAGGCCACGATCTCATCGAACTTCTTGCGGATTTCGACCCGGCTCATGCCCAGGATGGCGCCGTTCAGGAAGATGTTTTCCCGGCCGGTCAGCTCGGGGTGGAAACCGGTGCCCACCTCCAACAGGCTCGCCACCCGGCCCCGCAGGCTGACGCGCCCCGAGGTCGGTTCGGTGATGCGGGATAGAATCTTTAAGAGGGTGCTTTTGCCCGCTCCGTTGCGGCCGATCACTCCCACCACTTCGCCCTGGCGGATGTCAAAGGACACGTCGCGCAGGGCCCAGAATTCCTCCTCTTCTCCCGGGCTCTTTCGTCCGCGAAACAAACGACCAACCCCGTGGCTCAGTCGGTCGCGCAGGGTGTCGTGCCGCGTTTCGTGGCCGATGACGTAGCGTTTGGACAAGTTCTCGACGGAAATGACGGGGAGGTCGCTCATCGGGTCTTCAGGGGCGCGCGATCAGATTTCGTCCGCGAAGCGACGTTCGGTCTGGCGGAAATACCAGAGTCCGGTTCCGAGCAGGATGCCGCCGATCAGGGCGGAGACCGCGACACCGGGCAGGTAAAGCTCCGTGCGGCCGGCCAGCAGGCACCAGCGCATGCCGTCGACCACGCCGGACAGCGGGTTCAACGCGAGCAGGTCGCGCCAGTTGGGTAGGAAATCCGTCCGGTAGCCGACTGGAGTGACGAAAACGCCGATCTGGAGAACGAACGGCGTGATGAAACGAAAGTCGCGGTATTTCACCGTGAGCGCCGCGATCCAGAGACCGGAGCCGAGCGCGATGACGAGGGCGAGGAGGACAAAGAGGGGCAGCAAAAGAATCTGCCAGCCGGGTAAAATGCCGTGAAACGCGATCGCCGGAACCGTCAACGAAAGCATGATCCCGAAATCCACCAGCGCCACCGCCAAAGCCGAGATCGGCACCACCAGCCGGGGAAAGTAGACCTTACTGATCAGATGGGAGTTGCCGACCAGACTGTTGCCGGCGCCGTTGAAGGCGGAGGTGAACAACTGCCACGCCAGGTTACCGCATAAGACGATCAGGAAATAGGGCAGGCCGCCGTCGGGCATCTTGGCAAGTTTGCCGAAGACAAAGGTGAGCAAGATCGTCTGGATGACCGGCTGGATCACCGCCCAAGCGATGCCCAGGGATGCCTGTTTGTAGCGGACCTTGATGTCGCGCCAGGCGAGGAAGCCGGCCAACTCCCGGAAGCGCCACAGATCGCGCCAGTAGTGAGCGTCCGACCGGCCGGGCTCCAACACGAGTGCCGGGAAAACGGAAGTGTCCGCGTCGGCGTTCTTTGCGTGGGCGGTGGCGGCTCTTTCCATGCGTCGGATCGCTGTATTGAGAAGGCGCCTCCGCCGGACTTCACGCTCTAATTTCAAACGTTTGGCGCAGGGTTTTACTTATGATTTATGGGTTGGATAATCAGGCCCAGGCGTGGGCTAGGGCGGCGATGAGCCGGGGGTGGTCGTAGGCGAGGGCGGCCGCGCGGAGCGCCAGGGGGTCCCAGGGACGGGCGATGCACTCGGCGAGGGCGACGGCGAGGGCGGGGTCGTCGCCCGGCGGGGCGAGCACGCCGACGGCGGAGTTGATCAACTCCGGCACGGCGGCGGCCGCGACGCCCACGCAAGGCCGGCCGGCCGCGAGGGCCTCCAGGTAGACCAAGCCGAAGCCCTCGCCGGTGCTCGGCAGGGCGAAACAGGTGCAGTCGGCGAAGGCCTGGCGCAGCGCGGCGTCCGGCAGGCGGCCGGAGAACTCCACCCGGTCGGCGATGCGGAGTTCGCGGGCCAGGCCTTCCAGTCGTGGGCGGTCGTCGCCGTCGCCCACAAAACGCAGGCGCGGCGCGAGCTCGGGGTGGGCGTGGAAGGCGGACGGCGGCAGCAGGGCGAAAGCCCGCAGGAGATGGTCGTAGCCCTTGTAGGCGTCGGCGGCGCTGAGACGGCCGACACACAGCACGACGGGCGGGCGGCCTTCGGGCGGCGGCTTCGGCGCGGGCGCGGCGAGCAGGGCGGGATCGAGGGCGTTGGGCACGATGCGCAGGCGGGGGACGAGGCGCGGGTGCAGCTCGGCGAGGCGGTCGCGGGTGTAGGTGGAGACGCAGAAAACCCGGTCGGCGCGGCGCAGCGCGAGCTGGTTCACCGGCGAGGGTTTTTCCCAGACCTCGATGCCGTGGGCGACCAACGCGAGCGCACAGCCGGGGCGGGCGGCGAGGGCGGCGACGGGGAGCTGGCCGATGTGGCCGCAGACGATGCGGCGTGCGCCGGAGCCGGCCTGCCAGGCGGCGCGGGTGAAGGCGGCTTTCGACCCGCCGCAGCCGGTGACCGCGAGGGGTTTGCCCAGAATCAGACGCGAGGTGGTGGCGGGGTGCAGCGCGAGCTGGTCGGCGGTGTCGTTGAGCGCGACGAGTTCGACGCGGGTGTGGGCGGGGTCGGCGGCGAGGGCGGTGAGGTAAAGCCGGAGGATGCGCTGAATGCCGCCGTCGGTGGCGGCGAATTCGGGCGCGAGGAGAACGGCTTTCATAAGCGAGGAGCGAGGAGCTGGGAGCGGGGGGCGGAGAGCTGGGACCGGGGAGCTGGGGAGGCGGGGTTCTAGCGGCTGGGTCCGTGCTCCTCGCTCCTAGCTCCTGGCTCCTAGCTCCCCCTTCGGTTGGCGAGGTGGATTAGGATGGCGAGGGACCACACGCGGGACCAGGCGCGGTCGTCGCGGCCGTCGCGGAAGGCGCGCCAGA
Source organism: Opitutaceae bacterium (assembly GCA_027482905.1). GTDB lineage: Bacteria > Verrucomicrobiota > Verrucomicrobiia > Opitutales > Opitutaceae > IMCC26134_A. Next base: position 3,615 of record JAIXVP010000439.1, on the reverse strand, counting down.
GCTGGCCGGGCACGTAGGGATCGAAAAGGCCCGAGCGGGCGGCCGACGCGGAGCCGAGCGTTTCCTCCATGAAGGGGCGCAGCGGGCCGCGCAGCCAGCGGGAGAAGGGCAGGGTGAAACCGCGTTTCGCACGCGTGAGCAGGGCCGGTGGAAGCAGGTCGGCGCAGGCGGCGGCGAGGTGGGCCTTCGGCGCGGCGCCGCGGGGATAGAGCAGCGCGGGATTCTGGGCCCAGGCCCACTCGACGAGGGGCAGATCGACGAAGGGCACGCGCAGTTCGAGGGAGTGGCGCATGCTGAATTCGTCCGAATCCCTCAGCAGAACGTCGGCCATGTAGCCGGTGGTCTCGGCCAGGCTGGCCAACAGGGCGTAGGGCGGGGCGGCGCCGGCCGGGCGGGCGGCGAGGGCGGCGGCCCAGGCGGCGGCGAGAGCCGGGGTGGCGGGGTGGGTGGAGTCGGCCGGGGACTCCGGCGCGGCGGCGGAGGGCGCGAGCAGACGGGCGATGGCGTCGTCGGCCAACACCGCGCGCTGGATGAGCGCCAGGGCGGCGGGCGACCCGGCGGCGAGGCTGGTCCCGAGTTTGCGGGCGGAGGTGTCGCCGGCGGCGAGGGCGGCGAGTCCGAGGCGGCGCAGCGGCGCGGGCAGGCTTTGCCAGACCGGAAGCAAGCGGGCGAGGCGCGGCAAGCGGCGGAAGGACGGGTAGCCGCCGAACAACTCGTCCGCGCCGAGGCCGGACAGCGCGACGGTCACGCCCCCGGCGCGGGCGGCGCGCGAGGCGTAGTAGGTGTTGAGCCCGTCGCCGGTGGGTTGGTCGAGCCCGGCGAGGATAGTGTCCAGGTCGGCGGCGACGGCGTCGCCGGTGACGATGTGCGGGTGGTGCTCGACGCCGAGGTGGTGGGCGGTGGCGGCGGCCTCGTCGAGCTCGGACCAGGCGGCTTCCTCGAACCCGATGGAAAAGGTTTTTAACCCCGGCCCGGCGTGCCGGGCCATCAACGCGGCGACCACCGCGGAGTCGAGCCCGCCCGAAAGGAAGGCGCCGACCGGCACGTCGGCGGCGAGGTGGGCCTGGATGGTGTCGTCCAGCCGGGCGCGGAGCTGGGTGCGGAGGGTGGGGACATCCGTCGCAGGCGAGCCGAGGTCGGTGGCGAGGGCGCGCGCGGGTGTCCACCACGCGGATACGTCGACCCGGCCTTCGCGCCAGCGCAGGCTTTCGCCGGGGCGGAGGGAGCGAATGCCGGCGTGGAGGGTGCGGGGCGCGGGGATGGATTGCCAGCGGAGGAAGTCGGCGGCGGCGGCCGGATCAAGATCGGCGGGCACGTGGCGGCTGGCGAGCAGGGCGCGCGATTCCGACGCGAAGAGCAGGGTGCCGGCGGGGTCGGCGTGGTAGAGCAGGGGTTTCTGGCCGAGGGCGTCGCGGGCGAGCAGAAGGGTTTTTTCCCGCGCGTCCCAGAGGGCGAAGGCGAACATGCCGCGCAGGCGGGGCAGCGCGGCGGGGCCGTCGAGGGTGAGGGCGGCGAGCAGGACTTCGGTGTCGCACTCGGTGTGGAAAACCCAGCCGCGGGCGGCGAGGTCGGGGCGGAGGGCGCGGAAGTTGTAGATCGCGCCATTGAAGACCAGGTGGTGTCGGCCGTCGGGCGAGACCATGGGCTGGCGGCCGTTGGCGGGGTCGAAGATGGCGAGACGCCGCATGCCAAAGCTGGCCGGGCCGGAGGTGCCCGAGCCGGCGTCATCGGGCCCGCGGTGCACCTGGGCGGCGAGCATGCGCGAGAGCGCGGCCTCCCGGGCGGCGGGGGCGTGGCGGAGCGAAACGAATCCGGCGATGCCGCACATGGGAGCAGGGAGCGACTAGCTGCGGATCGCGGCGGCGACCTCGGCGGCTTTTTCCGGCGAGACCAGCGCGGTGACGAGGGCGAGGCCGAAATCGAGGGCGGTGCCGGCGCCGCGCGAGGTGATGAGGCGGCCGTCCCGCACCACGCGTTCGTCGGCGAGGATGTCCTTGAGTTCGCCCGCCACGCTCGGGTGGGCGGTGTAGCGGCGGCCGGCGAGCAGGCCGGCGTCGTGGAGCACGGCAGGCGCGGCGCAGATGGCGGCGAGCCAGGCGCCGGCGGCGTGGTGGCGCCCGACCAGCGCGCGGACCTCGGGCGAGGCGCGGAGCAGCGCCACCCCGGGGCCGCCGGGCAGGAGGAGGCAGTCGTGGGCGGGCGCGTCGACCGGCAGGGCGGCCAGCGGGGCGTCGGCGTGCAGCGTGATCTGGTTGCGGCCGGTCACGTGGATGCCGGGGCCGAGCGCGGCGACGGTGACGACGCAGCCGGCGCGGCGGAGCACGTCGATCGGCGCGACGGCCTCCAGCTCTTCAAATCCCTCTGGCAAGATGACTAGGACCGTGGGCATGGTGGGCGAATGCACAGGAATGAGGAGCCCGCCCCGGGCTTGGCCACCAAAACTGTAAACGACATGGAAAATACCGACGGCGCCGGACGGCGGCTGGTTATCTTCGGCGCGGGCTACGTCGGCGGCGCGCTGGCGCGGCGGGCGGCGGCGGACGGGTGGCGGGTGACCGCCCTGACCCGCAATCCGGACACGGCGGCGGCCCTGCGCGCGGCGGGTTGCGCGACGGTGGTGGCGCGGCTCGACGCGAACGACTGGTGGGATGCGCCGGAATTGCGCGACGGCGCGGAGCGCGTGGCGGTGACGGTCGCGGCCGGTGGCGGCGGCGCGGAGGGTTACCGGCGCAGCTACGTCGACGGCCTGGCCAGCGTGGTCGGCTGGGCGCGGCGGAGCGTGGAGCGGGGCGCGTGGAGCGGGGAGCGAGGGGCCGGGCATCTGATCTATACCAGCAGCACCTCGGTGTATCCACAGGGTGGAGGCGCGCGGGTGACCGAGGCCGATCCGGTCGGAGGCGAGGCCGAGACGACTCGGGCGTTGGTCGAGGCGGAGGGGATCGCGGGCGGGTGGCCGGCGCCGGCGACCATCCTGCGGCTGGCGGGGATCTACGGGCCCGGGCGGACGCATCTGGTCGAGCAGGTGCGTCGCGGCGAGGCCTCGGGGCATCCGGAGGCGCACCTCAACCTCATCCATCGCGACGACATCGTGGCGGCCTGCGCGGCGGTGTGGGCGCGGGGCGGGGCAGGCGTCGCGGGCGCGGAGATTTTTAACCTGGCCGACGAAGGCGCGGCGACCAAGGGCGAGGTGGTGGCGTGGTTGGCGGCGCGACTAGGCGTGGGCGAGCCTGTCTTCACCGGGGCGCCGGCGGGCGGTCGCCGCATGGTGACGCCGGATCGCATCATCGATGCGGGGCGGGCGCGGACCGTGCTCGGCTGGCGGCCGGGGCGGCCGACTTTCCGCGAGGGTTACGCGGAGGTGCTGGCGTCGGCGGACGAGGGATAGGCGGCTCGCGGCCGACTGGTTCAGAACGAGGTCGCGCCGCTGAGCGCGTAGACTTCTTTGCGTGGGGTGTTCTCGCCGGCGAGGGTGCGGGCGTAGCCGAGGCCGAGGGTGACGGGGCCGAGCGGCAGGCTCACGCCGGCCTCGAGGCTGGTGTTGACCTCGCGCACGGCGGGGAAGGCAAAACCGTCGGGCGTGGTGAAGCCGGGGCCGAGGATGTCGAGACCGTCGAG
>JAIXVP010000358.1 GCA_027482905.1 Opitutaceae bacterium | reverse complement strand
TCGGCGGCGGTGAGCTCGTCTTCGAGGTAGGAAAGGTCGAGGGTCGCGACGACCTGTTCGGGGGTGAGATCTAGGAGGAGTTTCCAGAGCGGAACGCCGCGCTTTTTGGCCCACAGATCCCAGCAGGCGTTGGTGACGGCGGCGAGGGCGAGATGGACGACGCCCTTGTGGGGGCCGAGCCAGCGGAATTGCTGCTCGTCGGCCATGGCGTGCTGGACGGCGCCGAAGTTCGCCATGATGTCCTCGATATCGCGGCCGACGAGACGCTCGGCGTAGAAGGCTGCGGCGCGGCAGACGAGGTCATTGCCCTCGCCGAGGGTGAAGGCGAGGCCGGTGCCGGTGTGGCCGGAGTCGTCGTAGAGGAGGGCCACGGCGTAGGAGTAGACCGGATCCTTGTGGATGGCGTCGGAGCCGTGGCCGGAGCCGATGGGGTAGCGGGCGTCGCGGGTGGAGATGCGGGTGATCATGGAAACGGTGTTTGAGGTCGGAGAGAAGGGAGACGGGCCGCGGGCGGTTTAACGGGCATGGAGCGTAATCCGGCCGATTTTCAGACTCCCGGGAGCGGAGCCGTAATCGATCCAGGCGCGGAGGTAGCGGGCGGAACGGCCGGGTTGCTGGATACCGGCGACGCTTTGGGTGACGGGAACCTCCCATTGCGGGAGACCGTAGGAACCGTGGTAAATGTCCTCCCAGGTTTCTCCGTCGACGGAGATGGCGAGGCGGAGATCCACGTTGCTGTTGAATGCATTGTGATCGATCGCGACGGCGGAGAAGGCGGTGACTTCGAGCACGGAGCCGAGGTCGAGGGTGAGGGACGGTTTTGACTCCGCGTTGGTTTTTACCGTCCAGCGTCCGATTTCTTCCTTGGTGGCTTCGCCGGAGGAGGAGGTCGCGACGGCGGTTGAATGACGGGCGGTGCCGAAGACGGACGAGTCGTCGAAAGGGCCGGAGCCGAGGCCGAGTGTTTGATACGGGGCGACAGGTTCGGTGGTGGTGACCTCGACGATGGTGACGGGGCCTCGGTAGGTCGTTGCGCCGATATCCAGAACAACCGCTGAGTCGGTCTGGGTGAAAGCCACCGGCGAGGTGCCGCGGAGGAGGCGGACGGAGGCGATTTTATGCGTTATGGCGGCGAGGCGGACCCGCCCGTTGAGAGGCGGTTGGAGGAGGTGTATGTAGATCTTGCGGTCCCGATAGGTGGAGCCGCCCCAGGAGCCGTTGGCCCAGGGGCCGCCGCGGGTGTCGTAGACGGCGTCTCCGTTTTGCTCCAGCCAGGCGCCGATTTCCCGCAGACGCTCGACCTGGCGCGGTTCGATGCGCCCGTCGGGCATGGGGCCGACGTTTAGCAGCAGGTTGCCGCCGCCGGTGACGGTGGTGACGAGGATACGAAGGCACTCGTCGAGGGACTTCATTTTGTCGTCGGGTTTCCAGGACCACTGCCGGCAGATGGTCATGCAGGTTTCCCAGGGACGCTCGACCTCCATGTTGCCGACGCGTTGCTCGGGCGTGTCGAAGTCCTCGCGAAGACCGTTGCGGTTGTTGATCAGAATCCGCGGCTGCAGTTCACGGATCATTTTGTGGAGTGCGGGCGCCCCGTAGTCGTCGGCGGACAGGTCGAGACCGTCGAACCAGACGACGTCGATTCGACCATAGTCGGTCATGAGTTCGCGCAGTTGTTGCGCGAGGTAGGCCTGGTAGACGGCGTGGCGGTCGGTGAAGGCGTCGGGGTGGCGCCAGTCGGGCTGGGAATAGTAGGCGCCGAAGCGGAGGCCGGCGGTGCGGGTGGCGTCGGCGAGCGGGCCGACGATGTCCTTGCCGTAGGGACTGAGCGGGGAGGTGATCTTGTAGTCGCCCGCCCGGGTGTCCCAGAGGCTGAAGCCGTCGTGGTGGCGGGTGGTGAGGACGACGTATTTCATGCCGGCGGCCCTGGCGATGGCGGCCCATTCGGCGGGGTCGTATGCGACGGGGTTGAACTCTTGGTAGAGATTGTCGTAGCGCTCGACGGGGACCTCGGTGCCCGTGCCGAAGCGGTAGCCGCGACGCTCGGCGGCGCGTGACCAGCCGATTTCGGTGCCGGCGACGCTGACGGGACCCCAGTGGATAAAGAGGCCGAACTTTGCGTCCTGCCACCATTGGATGCGGGCGGCGCCGACGGCATCGGGAGGGGAGCTTTGGTTTCCGGACGCGGGGTGGGCGGAGGACATGATCGGGAACAAGGCGAGCACGGCGCGGGCGGCTGGTTCAAGCAGGGCCGGGGCGGTTAACGTCGGTAGCCGATCTCGGCGCCGCCGGAGACGTGCATGATGTGGCCCGTGACAAAGCGCGCCTTGTCCGAAACAAGGAAAACGGAGGCGTCGGCGATGACGTCGCCCTCGGGGCAATAGCCGAGCGGGTGGATGTCATCGAGGTAGCGGTTGATGCTTGCCGGATCGGGTTGTTCGGCGGCCCATTTGCGAAGCATGGGGGTCCAGGTGCCGGCGGGGCAGACGGCGTTCACCCGGATGCCGAGGGGCGCGTAGTCTAGCGCCATGGATTTGGTGAGGGTGTTCATGGCCCCCTTGGTGGCGGTGTAGGCGGCGTGGATGGACTGGCCGATCACACCCACGAGGCTGGAGGTGTTGAGAATGTTGCCCTTGGTCGCTTTGAGGGCTTCCAAGCCGTGACGGGTGGTGAGGAGCACGCTACGCAGGTTGATGTTGAAAACGGCGTCCCATTCGGCGTCGGTCGTTTCGTGGAGCGGTTTGGACGGTGTGGCGATGCCGGCGTTGTTGTGGATGACGTCCAGGCGGCCGTAGGTGGCGAGCACTCGGTCGAGGGCGGCCTTGACCTCGGCGTCCTTCGAGACGTCGCAGGAGAAGCCGAGATGGCCTGAGCCGAGTTCGGCGGCGGTGGCGGCGGAGGCGACGCCATCGCGGGCCACGACAACCACTCGGGCGCCCTCGCGGGCGTAGGCGAAGGCGCAATCGCGCCCGATGCCGGTGGAACCACCGGTAAGGAAGATGACCTTGTCTTTGAGCAGCATGGCGAGAGGGGTGGTCAAGTTGTCAGACAACTATTTTATTTTCGCAATCATTATGTGCGCCGGTTCGGGTGTCCCTCATGACCGACAGTCGCCGCAAGTCCCGGCCCCCGGTGGGGCTCCGCATGATCGAAGAACTCGAGGCCTTGATCGTGGGCGGAGAGCTGGTCGCGGGGGATCGGCTGCCGACGGAGGCGGAACTCGTCGATAAATACGGGGCGAGCCGGGCGGCCGTGCGCGAGGCGGTGCAGGTGTTGAAGGCGCGGGGCCTGGTCGTGAGCCGCCGCGGCAGCGGCAGCTACGTGTCTGGGGATGCGGGAGCGAAGACCTTGCATGAATCCCTCGGCCGCTATGCCGCCCTGCGGGGCGACGGACCGGCCTACATCGAGTTGATGGACCTTCGTCTGATGGTTGAGACCTTTTGCGTGAAGCGGGTGGCCGCCGACCTAGACGACGGGGCGCGGAACCGGGTGCGCGAGTGTCTGGACCGCATGATCCAAGCGGGCGATGATCTGAAGCGGTTCGGCGAGGAGGACATCGCATTTCACCAGGCGATCGTGGATGGGGCGGGACACCGACTCTTCGCCACGATTTTTCGCGGGTTGCTGCCCGGTTTGGGGCGTAGATTTGCGCTTTTGACCTACACGGAGGCGGCTTTGACGGCCAGGACCCTGAACGACCATCGAAAGATCGTCGCTGCTCTGGACGCGGGAGACACGAAACAAGCGGAAATCAGTCTTCGAGCGCACTTGGCTTGGTCGCGGGAGAACCTTGAACGCGTGCTGAGTTGACCCGGAATCCGGAGGCAGGCGGAACGAGCATCGTCCACTCCCGGCTCGGACCCGATAAGTGCGGGGCGCGAATTTCGGTATGCGCGGTAGCCCGGGCGGTTGCCGGAGACTGCGGGCGAATCGCCGTCTCCGGCCCGATTGCAGGCGTGGGATACGGTCGGGGGGGGAGGGAAACCAGAGTTGTTCGGGAACGAGCGTGGTGGGTTTGACGAAGAGAGGTGTGTTCACGGCCTCGGTGCCGCCGTCGTTGACACGATAGCCGAGAGGGGCGCCGCCGGCGACGTTCTAAAGCCGGACGAGTTCACGACCGGAGGAGTCCTCGCCGAGGTTCTCCAGTTCCCACCGGTGGTAGGCGTTGTTCGAGTTGTAGGCGTGGAGCGCGATCGAGGAGGTCGCGGCCGCGCTTGCCTGGGCGAGGATGACGGAGCCGCCGGACTCGGTGGTGAGTTTCCAGTTGCCGTCGGCGGCCACCGAAGGGGCCTCGAGATTGATGTAGTCGTAGATGAACGACCGGTGGCTGGGACCGGCGCCGGGACGAAACTCGATGCGGAGCTCGATGGTGTTGGTGGTGCTGGCGAGCGGCGCGGTGTGGGGGATGGCAAAGTTAGGCGTGGTGTATTTGCCGCGCAGACTCTGGCGCAGGAGGCCGCCGCCGATGGCGTTGTTTTCTTCGGCTCGGCTCGGACCTTGGCGCGATGGACGGGGTCGCCATTCAGCTAATCCGGCGTGGCTTCGAGGTGACGGGAATCGAGACGCCGGCGACGACGGGCGCCGCATTTCTCAAACTCTGAGGCGTCAACCGATACGGGCTTTGGGTCATGAGCCGGAACAAGGGGATCGGATTCCACCCGCGCGGCGGAACGCGCAATCCCGTGGGCAACTGCGACCCATTTGGAATCCACGGCGATGCGAGCAAACAAGGCCCGGGCGGTGACACCGACGGCTTCGGCGGCCACGGCGGCCGAGGCCGCGTGGGAAGTGTGTTTCTCGACTGCCGCTTGTGGCTGAACCGCGACGACGGTTACGACTGCATATCCTCGTGGGCGCCGATGCGCTTCGAGAACGTCTGGGCGTTTGGAGCGGTTTCAGCGCCGATTGTAAGCGGCTTGCCGACGGCAACGGTTCGAAAATGGGTGGTTCCGGCGGCCTGCCGGCCGCGCAGTGCCACGATCCCGCGCCGCGCAATAGTCTCACCGGCCGTATCGCGGCGGGCAAACAGGCCAACGGTGCGTCCGAACATCGAGGAGTGGCGCGGCTGTGACGCCTATTTGCCGGCCGTCGGATGTGAGGTGGGCGATTCGACCGGCGAGGCGGTTGGGGGCGGGACGGCCGACGCGGCGGTGGGCTTGGGAGGAGGAGGCGCGAGGTCGGCGGGGGTCGCGGGGCGGGTGGGATCCACGGGCCACGAGTCGGAGCGGGCGGGATGGGCGGGGAGGCCGGCGGCGTT
>JAIXVP010000367.1 GCA_027482905.1 Opitutaceae bacterium | reverse complement strand
GGGACCGGAGACCCGGCGGGCAGCGGAATGACGGCGGGCCACACGCGGGAGCCCGAACCTTCGCGCCATGGGGGAAGATCCATCTGTATGGTCTCGAGCAATGAAAGATCCTCGGCGGACGCGACGTGGAGGCAGCGTTCGGCGCTGCCGTAGAGAACCACCGGGCGGCCGTGAAGGTTGAGGATCTGCATGCCGGTGGCGTCGGGCGCAGTGGGGCCTGCAACCTGCTGGAAATCGCGATCCGGATGATCGGACTCGAAGAGCATGGCGTGGTAGAGCGGCTTTTGACCGATGCAGACGGCGAGCCGCCATTTGCCGGTGGCGGCGTCCCGGTAAAGGGCCGGATCCTCGTAGTCGCCGACGATACCGGACGGGGTGGCGGGGACTACGGAGAAACCAAAACGCGGATCGCGTCGGGTGCGGAAGGAGCGGATCAGCTTGGGCGTTGGCGGATCGTCGCCGAATCCGGAAAAGCCGGTGGTCAGCCCGAACCAATCGCCAGTGGCGGGATCGTGCATGATATGGGAGGCGATTTCGTTGCGCCAGCAAGCGTCGCCGCAGTCGAAGACGATCACGCCTTCCAGCTGCAAGTCGCAGATGCTGGGGTCGAAACTGAGCACGCCCTGAAGCGAATGCGGCAACCCGCGTCCGCGCAGGGAGGCGGTGACGAAGACGCGGTTGCGCTCCAGCAACGGGAGGCCGTCGGGCGTGGTGATGGCGCGGATGTCGGCGATGCCCACGCCGGCGCTGAAATAGTGGCGCACGGCGCGCAGGCAGACCGGCTCGGCCACGTGCGGAGGGACGACCGCGCCGACCAGGACCTGGGTGTTCCGCGCGAGGCGAACGCGACGAAAGTCCATCGCCGCCGGATAATCCGCGTTGAGCGCGTGACGCGGGAGGGTGTCGCCGAATTGGGCGAAGACCATGATGCCCGAGCCCTGGCCCTGGAGGACGACGCGTTCCAACGGGGCGGCGTTGCCGGCGGCCAGGGTGGCGGTGCGCCGGATCAAGACCGAGTCGCCGGCCACGCCGGACAACTCGAACACCCACCCATCCGGTCCGGTGCGTCGCAGCTCCAGGGTGAGCGAGACCTCGTCATCGGCGGCCAGCGCGCTCCAAAAGACCGACGCACCGACCGGGACCCGGCCAAGGTCGAGTTCGTGGCAGGAGAAGGCGTTGAAGGCATACATCCAGCGGCCGGAGCCGGGGTCGACGCCGCGCAATTTGAAGCAGCCGTCGGCCAGCTGCCATTCGGTGGTGCCGGGCCCGATCACCGGGTGCATGGTGTCGAGATCGTTGATCCGGGCGGGGACGACCTCGGCGAGGAGCAACCGGGTGCGGGGATCGAACGCGGGCCGGTAGACCGACTGGCGGACGAAGCGCCACGGGACCACGCGGGAGGCGCGCTGTTCCAAGGACTGCGGACGCGGCAGGGAGCCCAGGGTGGTCGAGATCATGAAAATTCGGGAGTTGTCGGGCCGTTCAGGGGGCGGCCGGGGCGGGGGTGATGAGCGTGCGGATACGCACGGACGCGGCGGGACGAGCGAGGTCGAAACCGACCCGCAGCCCTTTGGCCGGAGCGTCCGGCACGATGCCCCGGATGGGTTCCTCGGCGCGGATCAGGTCCGAGCTGGAGGTGACGACCACGCGGACGCGGCCGGCGTCGCCCTCGACGAGGTGTCCGCCGGCGCCGTCCTCGACCCAGCGCTGGGCGGGCAGGAGGGCGAACGCGACGCCGAAGGCCTGGGGCGACCCGAAGGTCGCCTGGTCCAGGATCTCCAGGGAGCCGGCCTCGTTCCGGTTGAAGATAAAGGTGCGGGTCAGTTTTTTCAGCTCCGGAACGGCGTAGGCGGAGGTGAGGTCGATCTCCCAGAGATCGCGCCCCGGGGTGAAGGAGGTGCGGACGGTCACGGCGCGGGCCTTTTCGCCGGTGGATTGGAGTCGGCCGGCGACGCGGGGCACGGAGTGCCCGAAGGAGTTCATCACGCCGCTGGTGTAGCGCAACGGGCCGAAGGTCTCGCGCACGTAGTCGTCTTTGCCGAGCTCGGGCAGGGCGATCCGGCCGTCGGATACGACCACGAAGGAGCCGAGGTCGTTGTGGTTATGCGGCTCGTCATTATGGCCGCCCTTGAGCGCGACCGAGAGCCCGAAGCCGGGCTTCGCCCCGCGGCAGATGAGCGCGCCGCCGTCGGGGAACCAGGTGCGCGGCGGGAGTTCGGGTTGGGCGGCCCCGGCGACCGAGGCGCGGTCGATGACCAGATCGAAGAGGGCCACGTGCATGCGGCCGCCGAGGATGTAGGGGGCCTTGAGCGCGGGCGTGCCGCGAACCTTCCCGATGCCGAAACGCACGGCGGCAAAATCGAGCAGATTGGTTTCCGGACGGGTGCCGAGGGCGGTGTCGCTGAAGACGGGAAACTCGCGGTTATCGATCTCGAAGCCGGGGCCGTATTCCATGATGCGGCGCACGTGGTCGGTGGCCAACGGGTCGATCCGGCCGCCGGTGACGTGTTTGACCAGCTCGCTGGCGATCACGAAGTGGCCGAAGCCGTAGGTCCAATAACCCACGCCCTCGGCGCAATAGCCGTCAGGGGTGAAGCCGGCCAGGAAGTAGGGATTGAGCTGCTCCCAGGCGACCACGTATTCGGCGCGTTCCCTGGGGTCCTCGATCAGGAGAAGCGCGGAGCCGAGCACGCCGGAGTTGCACACGGCGCTCCAGTTCATCGGCACCTTCATCCACCAGAACACCCCGGTGTCGCCCACGCGGAAGCGCTCGATCCAGGGGCGAAGGATGCGTTCGCCGACCTCCTTGCGAATTCGGACGCGGGTGGCGGCGGGCAGGCGGTCGGCGAGGAGCCAGTCGATGTTCGACAGGGTCCAACCGCGGGCGCTGGCGGCGAGGTCGATGAACTCGCGCGCGGCGTGCCGGTTTGGATATCGTTTGGTGTGGGCGGGCACGGACCAGGTGGGCTCGTCCAGGATGCCGTCCACCTCGCGCACGATCTGGGCGAGCCGGGTCTGGTCGGGGGCGACGCACTCGGCGAGCACGAGGGTCACGAGGCGGCTGGTGCGGATGCCGTTGGGCACCTCGTAGGGGCGGCGGTTGCCGGTGACGGAGAAATCGTTGAACAACTCCTCGGTCAGGACGGGCGGTTCGGTGCCGAGCAGCTCGGCGGCGGATCGGAGGAGTTCGGGGGCGGCGGGCAGGCGGCCGACGTTTTCCCAAAAAGGGCGATCAGTCCACGGTGGCGCGACATTGGCGGGCCGGACGGTGAGCATGGCGGCCACCTCGCGCACGCGCTCGGCGGAAAGCGGCGCGATGGCGCTTTTCTCCTTGTCCGCGGCGTCGACATGGATGGCCGAAAGTGGGGTCGAGGCGGGCACGGGTTCCATGGTGAAGTCGTCGAAGTCGAGAGAACCGCGGACGCCCCACGCGAACAGGGCGGGTCGGGCGGTGGCGGCCCGCGCGGGGGCCTCGATGACCGCCTCGATCTTTTGCCAGGCCGAGGACAGGGAGGCGGAGCGAGGGAGCGTCGGGGAGACGCCGACCGAGACGCGGCCTTCCACATCCAGGTAGAAAGCGGTCTCGACCGCGGACGGCGAAGGCTCGCGGAAGATGACACGGATGAGCGGCCCGACGGTGTATTCGACCCCGGGGGCGGCCTTGACCCAGGCCGAAACGCGGTAGCGCCGGCCCGCGTCGACGTCGACGGGGTCGTGCGCGGCGGCGAAGCGGGCGGACGCCGGGGACGCGAGGCGGAGGTGTTTTTGGCCCGAGTGCGCTTCACCGGTGACGACACTCATCCCGGGCGCGGCGGCCTGCGAACCGGCGGGCGTGAACAGCGTCCAGCCCTCCGCGCCCCGCTCGAAGCCGCCATTCGGGACCGGCGCCCGGGCGGAAAGGGACGTTGACGAAACGGACAGGAGCACCAGCCAGGTCAGGGCCGCGAGGGGGCGGAGGCGGAGGGTCATCGGGAGGAAGGCGGGACGGGGCGCAAGTCAACGGGACGCGGGCGGGACGGCCTCGACGGAGAGGTCATCGAAATAAACGGAACCGTTCATGCCCCAGGCGAAGAAACACAACGAAAGCGCCTTCGCGTTCACCGGGGACTCGACGACGGCCTCGACCTTCTCCCAGGCGGTGGGCAGCCAGTTCGGCCTTTTGACCTCCTTGTAGTCGCTGGCGGTGTGCCCGCCGAGCCCGACGTAGTAATCGGTGTCGCTATCGTCCCCGGCGGAGCGGAAGTTCAGCCGCACGATCGGGCCGTTTTTGTATTCCACGCCTCGGTCGGCCTTGAACCAGAACGTGACGCGGTAACGAGTCCAACCGGTCACCGGAATGTTTTTCTGGGCGAGGCCGCAGCGACTGACCACGGTCGAGGTGAGCCGGGCGGCCGCGCCACCGCCCACGCCCTCGGCGGGCACGACCACGAAGGTGTTGCCGTGATCCCCGGCGCTTTCGGGGACGAAAAAATCCCAGCGGGACGCGTTCTGCTCGAAGCCGGGGTTCTCCAGCAGATTCCCGGCCGCCAGCGAGGCGGACAACAGGAGCGCCAGCGCGGCGGGCGGGAGGAGGGACGACATGGTCCGGGCCCCGGTTCAGACGCGACGACGGCGCAGGCCCGCGAAGCCGAGGCCGAGCAGGCCGGCCAGCGCGGCGAAGGTGCCGGGCTCGGGGATGGCGGTGCTGGAGATCGTGAGCAGGCCGCTCAACTCGGAGAACGTGTAGTTAAAGTCCAAGGACGAACCGGACCAAGCGTTCAGGCCGGAGAGCGACACGCTTTCCGTGCCGGTGATCGAGACCGAGGCGAAGTCGCCGGTCCCGCCGGCGGCGTGGAAGAGCTGGTAGGTGCCGGCGGCGGGCGCGGCGGTGAGGTTGACCACGAGGGCGCCGGCGAAGACCTGGACGGGGGCGGAGACGCGGGCGAAATCGGCCAGGCCGCCCACGCCGAGGGTGATGGTGCCGACGTTGGTGGCGTCGAAGCTGGCGGCGGTGAGGTCGGTGCCGGCGGTCACGGTCAGGCTGGGCGCGGAGTTGGTGAAGCCAGCGTCGGCCTTGGCGTCGAAGGTGATGGTATCGGCGCTGACCGAACCGCCGCCGGTCACGGTCCAGTGCGACGTGCGGTCCTTGTTGGAGTTGTCGAACCTGATGGCGGCGGCGGAGCCGTCGAGCGCGAAGCCGGAGGTGTCGATGGTGAAGGCCTGGGTCACGCCCGTGCCCGAGGCGCCCAGCGTTCCGACGCCGAGGGAGGAGCCGGTCTTGAGTTGCAAGTCGGCGCCGAGTTTCAGCGTGAGCTCGGAGGCGTTGGTGTTCTGGCGGAAGGTGATGTTGCCGACCTGGGCGGTCGCGGTGACGGTCTTGATCGAGTTGCCCGAGGAGACGAGGCCGAGCCCGTTCAAAGCGGCGCCGCTGTTCAGGGACTGGTTGGTGGCGGTCGAGGTGGTGAGAAGCAGGTCGGTGGTGTTGAGGTTCGTTCCCGCGGCGATGCTGTTGGTGGCTCCGGCCAAGCCCAGGTCGGCCGCGCCGGTGTTGCCCGAGGTGATGGAGCCGCCGGTGGCGGTGAAGTTGCCGTTGATTTGGAGGCGGGTGTCGGCGAGCTCGGTTTCGGCTCCGCTGTTCGCATCGGTGATGCCGGCGTTGTCGGTCGCGATGCTGAGGGTGGCTCCGGGCGCGAGGGAGACGGCGCCGCCGACCTGGTAGGTGACGGAGGTCGAGGCGTTGCTGTTCGTGCCGGGGTTGGTGGTCGCGTTCAGGGTCGGGGTCGGGCGGAAGCCCCGGTTCACCACGAACGAGCCGCCGTTGTTCACGGTGACGTTACCGCTCACATAGATCGGGATGCCGGTGCCGCTGGTGGCGAGGTTTCGCGCGAAAACGAGGGAGGCGTTCGCGTCCACGGTGACGCTTGAAACCGTCAGCGCGGTGCTCGCGCCGCTGGTTTGAGCGGCGTAGGTGGTCAGGCGGTTGGTTCCGGCGTTGCTGGCCAGGTCCGCGGTATCGACCCGCAGCACGGTCTGCCCTCCGGCGGAAGCGGCCAGGGTGATGGCGTTCGCGACGGTCATGGGCGCCCGGACATCGAGCCGGTTGATGAAGGCCGAGGTCTGGGTAAAATTGAGCGAGTTGAAGCTGAACACCGTCGCGCCGGCACTGTTGTGCACCACGAGCCGGTTTCCGCCGCTGATGTCGTTAAAAAACAAATCGTCGCCGGCGAGCGGGGCGGAGTTGTCGGCCCAGTTGCCGCCGGTTGTCACGAGCAACCGGTCGGTGCTCAGGGGCGTGGTGGTGGACTTGATCGTCTCGTTGGCGCCGAAGAGCGGGGCGGTGGCGAACAGGGCGAGCAGGGTGGCGATGTGGCGGGGGACGGGGGTCATGATCAGGGTGGGGTGCGTTTGTTTCCGGGAAGCGATTACGAAAGGGGACGGGCGGGGCGGAGCGGCCGGGGGCGGATGATACTCCCGGTCGCGAGCGTGGGTTCAGAACTTGCCGAAGGGATCCCACAGTTTGCGGCCCTCGATGGGATCGATGAGGCGGCCCTTGAATTCATCGAAGGTCAGCCGGGCGGTGTGGCCGTCGGCGAACAGGCAGTTGAGGCCGACGTTGTGCCGGTAGGACACGGTCACGCTGGCTTCCGGGGTTCCGGTGATGGAGGTCTGGACCTGCGAATAGATCATGCTGGCGTTGGACGTCGTGCCCTGGTCGTTCACCGTCACGTCGACCAACAGAAAGGTGCGCGAAGGATTGGGGATCTCCTCGGGCCGTGCGCCGACCCCGGTGGGTGACACCGCCGAGCCGGAGCGTTCGAGCGCGCGGGACACCGAGTATTGGACGACGCTGTTCACCCGGTCGGCCGGCACCTGGGTTTCTTCCGAGGGGCAGCGATACACCGGGTGGTTGGAGACGATCTGGGCCTTCTGAATATAAGGGGAGATGGCGGAATACCACAACGCGTCCAGGACGTCGGGCTTGGTGGGGCGCGGGTTGAGGCCGACGCGGGGCAGGCGGCCTTTGTTCTCCGCCGCGAAAAGATTGAAGCCCATGCCCATCTGGCGGAGGTTGGAGAGACACTGTGCGCTCTTTGCCGACTGCCGCACCTTGCCGACGGTGGGGATGATGATGGCGGCGAGGATCCCGATGATCGCGATCACCGTAAGCAGTTCGATGAGGGTGAAAGCGGAGCGCCGGCGAAAGGAGGGCACGCGGACGGAGGGGACGGGCCGAAGCGGGTTGGGGTGCATGGGGTGGGGTGCGTCGGCAGCAACGGTGCGGCGCGGGCAAAGCGCAACAAGCACCTGGACGATCCCGTTAGGTTGCCGGATGGCGTTCGGGTTGCGCGGCCGGCGGCGGCGCTCCGGAAATGCGCCGGACACGGTGCGCCGGGCTTTCGCGGCGGGGGCGAGCGGCGGCGACGAAGCGGACTTGCCTTTCCTGATCGGCTCCGGCTTTTTCCAACGCGGAACCGATCCCGTTCGGTCCGCCCGACAACCTAGCTCAACGCGTGGAAACACCCGGAAATCCCCCGAACCGCACGGTGACCATCGCCGATGTCGCCCGGCGTCTGAAGGTGAGCAAGGCGACCGTCTCCGTCGCGCTGCGGGGCAAGCCCGGCGTTTCGGAGCGGCAGGCGGCGAAGATCCGGGATGCCGCGAAAAAAATGGGCTACCAGCTGAATCCGCTGCTCGGCATCCACATGGAGCAGGTGCGGGGCAGCCGGCCGACGCGTTTTCAGGCCACGATCATGTGGATAAACTCCCATCCCGCACTCGAGTTGACCCGGGGGCATGCGAGTTATCAGGAGGGGTTGCAGGGGGCGCGGAGACAGGCGGAGGGCATGGGCTATGCGTTGGGCGAGTTTTGGCTGGGCGCCCCGGACATGACGGCGCAGAGCGCGACGCGTATCCTGCGGGCGCGCAATGTCGCGGGTCTGATCATCGGCCCCCTGCCCGCGGCGGGGGGGCACCTGGAACTCGGTTGGGAGCATTTTTCGGCGGTCGCCCTGGGCTATTCCCTCGCCAGTCCGGAGCTCCACCGGGTGAGCAACAGCCAGCGGGCGACGATGCAGGAGGCGTTCGCGCATCTCGAGCGGGTCGGTTACCGTCGGGTGGGAGCGATCATCAACGAGGAGAGTAACGAGCGCGTGCGGCGCGCTTGGTCCTCGGGCGCCTGGGATGCCTACCACGCCCGGCCGCCCGGGCTGCGGGTCGAGCCGCTGTTTTTTCACGAGCGCGAGAGGCCGCTCACGCCGTCCACCGTGGCCGCGTGGCTGCGGGCGCACCGGCCCGACGGGTTGATCATGGAGGATTTCGTGCCGGAGATACTGGCCGGCCTGGATATGCTGGGCCTGAAGCCCGG
>JAIXVP010000427.1 GCA_027482905.1 Opitutaceae bacterium | reverse complement strand
GGCGTGGCGGTTCTCAGCCGGGCGGTGGCTTCGGAAAAGTGATTGGAGCGCACAGCCGGCGGAGGTCCGGCGCCCTCCCGTCGGTCTCAAGCGAAGGCAAACGTGGCGGAATACTCCGCACGATTGGCGACAGCGGGTGTATCCATGTCGGCTGTAAACGATCCCAAGTCAGCGGAGGCGCTGGTGCGCCCGGAGGTATCGAGCGACTCGATTGGTTTGAGCGGGGTGGCGACGTTCGGGGAAGAAATCTCGTCGGGTGAAAACCGGATCAGGCAGGAAGGTCGGACAGGGGGATTTCCATTTGGGAAAAAGTGGGAAACGGTCGCCGCAAGGTGGTTGTCGAGGTTGCGCACAACGCGCGGGTCCGAGGCTGCGTCGGGCGGGCGGGATCAAAGCGTCATCCGGTCGCGGAAGATTTTCGCCTGACGGCGGGAGAGGTCGAAGGTGCTGCCGTTCCGGAGCGTGGCGCGCAGGCCGCCGCTGAACCAGGGCTCGATGCGCGCCACCTCGCGAATGTTGATGATAGCGGTGCGGCTGACGCGAAAAAAGAGGCCCGGAGGCAGGCGTTGTTCGAGGAAGTTTAGCGAGCGAGGGATGAGCGGATGGCGGTCGCTCAGGTTGACGCGCGCGTAGGGGCCGCAGGCTTCGATCGACTGAATCGAGCTGATCGGCACGAAGCAGGTTTGTTCGCCGTCGCGCAGGAGCACGTTCTGATCCGCGGCGAAGGGCTCGATGGACGCCTCGGTTTCGGCGGGCTCGGGCCGGCTATCGTCCGAATCCGGTTCCGGGTTGGCTCCTGTGGTTTCGGACGGGGCCGGGGCGTTCGCGCGGGCGGCGAGGGCGCGGCGCACGGCGGCGGCGAGGCGATCTTCCCGGACGGGTTTCAGCAGGTAGTCCACGGCCCCGAAGTCGAAGGCGCGGAGGGCGTGTCGGTCGTGGGCGGTCACGAAGATGACCAGTGGGATCGACTCGAGGGAGGCGAGCAGGTCCAGGCCGGTCTGCTCAGGCATCTGCACGTCGAGGAAAAGCAGTTCGGGGCGCAGGCGGCGGATGCAATCGCGGGCGTCGGTGGCGTCGGCGGCTTCGCCGACGATTTCCAGGGCCGGGAAGGCGGCCAGCATACGGCGGAGCTCGGCGCGCAGGAGGGGTTCGTCGTCGATGAGGAGGGTTTTCATGGGCCGGCGGGACGAAGGGGAAGGAAAAGCTCGGCGCTCACCAGGTCGGGCTCCGCCTGGCGAAGCTCCAACCCGGCGGCGTCGCCGTAAAGCGCCTCGAGCCGGCGGCGCAGGTTGGCGAGGCCCCGGCGGGTGGAGTCGGAGGGGGCGCCGCAGACGCCGGGATTTTGCACGCGGAAGACGAGGCGGTCGGCCTCGCGGCGAACCTCGTAGCGGATGTCGCACCCGGCGCGGCGGTTGGCGGCGCCGAACTTGACCGCGTTTTCCACCAAGGTTTGCAGGCTGAAGGGCGGCACTTGAACGCGTCCCAGGCCGGGCTCGACCAGCGCGGTCAGGCGCAGCCGGTCGGCGAGGCGCAGTTTTTCGATTTTCAGGCTGGCCTCGACCATCGCGAGTTCCTCGTCGAGGGAGACGGAGGGGCTGCCGGCCCGCTCGAGGGAATAGCGCATCATGGTGGCGAGGTCGTCGATCGCCCCGCGCGCGGCCCGGGGGTCGATCTCCACGAGGGCGCGGAGGGAGGCGAGGCTGTTGAAGAGAAAGTGGGGATTAATCTGGAGGCGCATGGCGCCGAGCTCGGCCTCGCGCACGGCGGCCGCGAATTCGGCGCGTTGAAGCTCGGCGCGATTGGCGCGTTCGCGGAAATGCACTGCGACGGCGCACACGCCCCAGATTAGCAGCATCAGGGAATAGAACAGCCACAAGCCGGTGAAGCCGGCCGGCGGCAGGCCCCCGTCGGCCATGGCGGGCAGCTTGGCCCAGGCCTCGACCGGGCGCATGACCGCCCCGACGAACGCGCCCCCGAGCACGCACCCGAGGATGCCAAGCAGCAATTCCCGCGGCGAGGTCCGGGAGGCGCGCCGGTCCACCAAACCCCACCAGAGCGCGTAACCGACGACGGCGTTGAGCAGGAGGCCGAGGAACAGGTTCGCGATCTTGGGCGGCGTCGGCGCCTCGAACTGCCAGATCAACAGGAGGTCGATCAGGAATATGCCGAACCAGGCGAAGGCGTGCCAGGCGACGCCGCGGTTCGACTCCGGGGGGCGCGCGAAGACAGGGGAGCCGTTTGCTTCGGCCGACATGGCGGAAAGGCAGACGAACGGCCGCGAGAGAGACGAGGGCGAAAAGCGGACGACCGGGCGCCGGTCGTCGACGCGCCGCCTGGCCGCGTTATTTCTTCACCGAACTCTGCCACTGCAGGAGCACGCCGGAGAGGCCGCGTTGCTGGGTGATGAAGGGGGCGAGGCCGTTGAAGTCGCCGAGCTGTCCGTCGAAGAAGTAGATCGTGCCGAGGTTGCCGGCGAAGGTGCTCACCCGGGTGCCGGGGTAGTTCTGGGCGAAGAAAGACTCGAAGATCGTGCCCGGGATGGGTTCACCGGACGGGCTTTCCTGCAGGGCGCTGTTGCTGAATCCAACCGGTTCGCCGTCGAGCCAGTTGTAGAAGGTGAAGGGTCCGAAGGGATACTGGCCGTAGAAGCGGTTCTCGCCCGGGCTCGAGGCCAGGTAGAAAAGATTCACGCCGCCGGGGGCGTTGGCGTCGATTTTCCAGCTGCCGGAGAACAGGAGGCGATCGGCGGTCAGCACGCTCCAGACGCCGACGGTGGGATCGACCTGGTAGGCCTTCACCGTGATCAGGGCGTCGGGCGGCGGGGCCAGGATTTCGACCATGGCGAGGGAGACTTCCTTCGTCACGGGCAGCGCCTCGTCGCCGATGAGAAAGGTGCCGTTTCCGTTGTCGTTGGTGATGTCGATCAGGTCGGGGTAGGAATCACCGTTCATGTCGGAGTCGCGGTTGTTCAGGACGCCGTCGCCGTCCATGTCCTTGTCCTTGGCGTTGACCACGCTGTCGCCGTCGATGTCGGTTTCCTTGATCGAGCCGTCGAGCAGCCCGTCGCCGTCGATGTCGGTCTCGTTGACGTCGGCGTTGGTCAGGCGGTCGCCGACAAAGCGGCCTCGCATGCGGCCGGATTTGGCGACGCCGCCGTCGACGTTGGGATCGACGCCGTTGCGGAGCCCGTCGTTGTCGATGTCGGTGTCGCGGCTGTTGGGGATGCCGTCGCGGTCGGTGTCGGCGGGCGCGGCGTGGGCGGTGGCGGTGAACAGCACCAGGGTGCCGAGGGTCAAGGCGGCGAAGGATTTCATGGTCGAGGTGGGTGGCGTGAGGTTTGGACTACGGGGGTAGTCTCGGGAATGGGCCCGCACGCTCCGACCTTGGTTTAACGAGCGGTCAAAACTCCGCGTCGAACGGTCGAAAAACCGGATACGACCGCTTCCGTCGGGGTAAGCCCGGACTCACTTTGCCGGTGGCGGCTGCGGCACGAAGGCGAGTTTGGCGGGGTCGATGCCCTTGGCGCGGAGTTCGGCGAGGATGGCGTCGTAGGTCGGGGTAGGCAGGGCGGTCTCGCGGGCGAGGACCCAGAGCAGGCCGGCGTCGCCGGTGCCGACCACGGCCCAGCGGTAATCGGGGTCGAGGGCGAAGATTTTGTAGGTGACGGAAAAGGGCCAGACGAACTGGACCTTCCAGGTGGCGTTGGTGGCGGTGTCCGTCACCCAGGCGACGCCTTCCCAAGTCTTCTCGGGGGCGTCGAGGGACTTTTCGCGGAAGGTGAAATTGTTGACCAGTTTGCCGTCGGGGCGACGGGCGTAGGTGTCGTAGGTCGCGACCTTGCCCTTCTCGAGGAAGTAGGGGACGTGGCTGATCACATACCAGCGGCCGAGGTAGCGATCGAGGTCGACGCGGGCGACGGTGGCGGGAGCGGGTTTGGGCATGGAGGAGCAGGCTGCCAGCCCGAACGCGGCGAGGAGAACGAAGAGAACGGTGACGGGACGGCGCATGCTGCAGGGGACGCAGGCCGGGCGCGGACGCAAGCGGTGCGGCTTTGACAGCCTTTGACCAACTCAGGCTCGCGTGCTCCACCAGAGCGCGGCGCCGACGCCGGTTGCGAGGAGGAAGACGACCGCGCCGAGGCAGCCTTTGCCGGCGGCGCGGTTTGCGGCGGGGAACTGGTCAGGGAACTTTTCGCGCAGGCCGGCCTCGATGGCCTCGATCTCGTCCTTCGCCTCCTTGAGGCCCAGGCCGGTGGCCTCGCGGTGGAGTTTGATGGCCTGGATTTTTTCGCCGGCGCGCAGGGCGTCGGAAATGGCGTTCAACTGGGCGTCGGTGAGTGGAGCGGGCATGATGAAGAGTGGCGGGATTTTTGGTGCAAACGCGCCGAAAACACCGGGCGGGCGCGGTGGTTCAGGCCAGGGCGGCGATTCGCGGGGCGGGGGCGCCTTTGCGAGGCGGGGGGAGGGGCGCGCCGACCGGGAGGCCGAGGAGGGCGCGGCCGAGCGGGGAGCCGGGGGTGACGACGGTGATTTCGCGGCCGTCGTCGGGCGCGGCGAAGGTCAGGCCGCCGTGGGTCGGGCCGAGCAGGATATGGTCGGTGCGGGCGCCGGCGACGAGCGTCACCACGCTGCCGACCTGCGCGGCGGCGTGGCCGGCGGGCGGGAAAACAAGCGCGCGCCAGGCGGCGAGGGCGGCGGCGAGTTCGGCGGCCTGGCGGGCCTGGCCCTCGGCGAGGTAGGCGGCCTCCTGGGCGTGGGTGTCGTATTTGTTTTCGGCGCGGCTTTCCTCGCTGATCGACTCGTCACGGGCGTCGCGGGCGGCGTGGGTCTGGCGGGCGAGTTCGGCTTCGAGGGCGGCGAGCACGGCGGCGCGCAGGGGTTCCTTGGACATGGGGGCGGGCGGGGGGCGGTGGCTCAGGCGGGTTCGAGGGCGGCAAGGACGGCCTCGACGGGGCGGAGACGGTCGGTGGGGAAGAGCGTGTTGATGCGGGTGATGACGGCCTGGATGAGGCCGTCGGGGCAGCTGGCGCCGCCGGTGATGAGGATGCGGCGGGGGCGGGCGAAGTCCTCGCCGGGCCAGAGCGTGCGCGGCTCGTGGTGGCCGCCGGCGGGGGCGCCCGGCTGGTGGGCGGGGAAGACGTAGTGGTTGACCTCGTCGAGCGAACGGATGTCGGCCTCGCTCTGGATAAAAAAGGCCAGGCGACCGAGGCGTTCCTCGCACAGGCGGTGGAGTTGGTAGGTGTTGGACGAGTTTTTCCCGCCGATCACGAAGGCGGCGTCGAGGGGCTCGGCGAGGGCGCGGCCGAGGGCGTCCTGGTTGACCTGGGTGGCGTAGCAGAGCGTATCCGTGCGGCCGTGACCGCCGACGCGCTCGGGGGCGCCGGGAAGGTCGGGGCCGCAGGCGGCGGCGTAGGCGGCGCGCAGGTGGGCGATGATCTCGCGGGTCTCGTTGACCAGCAGGGTGGTCTGGTTGACCACGGCGACGCGCTCGAGGTCGCGGGCGACGGCGAAGTTTTCGGTGAAGCGGCCGGCGAAGGCGTTTTCAAACTCGGTCTGGGCGGCGGATTCGTGGCGGCGGGGCAGGAGGGCGGCGAGGGCGCGGGCCTCGGCGAGGTTGCGCACGATCACGGCGGGGGCGTGGCGGCGGGTGTTGGCGAAGGTGGCCTTGGTCTCCTCGTGTTCGTGTTTGCCGTGGATGACGACGGTGTAGCCCTCGCGGCCGTAGGCGCGGGCGGCCTTCCAGACTTTTTCCACCAGCATGCAGGTGGCGTCGTAGGCGCAGACGGCGAGGCCGCGGCGGACGAGGCGGCGCTTGTCGTCGTCGGTGGCGCCGAAGGCGGGGATGATGACGATGTCCTCGGGGCGGAGGACGTCCCAGCGGAGCGGGTCGGCGGGGGTGGCGGGGGCGTCGGCGGAGACCTTGCGGCCGGAGACGGTGAAGGGGACGCCTTTGTCGGACTGGAGGTAGCGCAGGCCGCGGCGGAGGAGGTCGTCGTTGACGAAGGGGTTGTGGATCAGCTCGGAGAGCATGAACACGCGGCGGCCGGGGTTTTCGGCGAGGGTCTCGTAGGCGCGCTCGATGGCGTTTTTCACCCCGAGGCAGAAGCCGAAGTGGCTGGGGAGCACGTAGCGGACGGGGCCGAAATCTAGCGGCACGGGGGCGGCGGCGGAGCGTTCGTGGCGGCGGGCGAGGGCCTTGATGGCGGCGCAGAGGGCGGACTGGTAGAGGGCGCGCGAGGCGGGGTCCTGGGCGTAGATGGCGGCGTTCCGCTCGTGGGCGGGGCGGAATTTGTAGATAAAATCGTTTTCGCCGAGGTGTAGGTAGGGGAGCTCGACGAGGAACGGTTCGAGGGCGGGCAAAAGGGCGGCGAGCAGCGGGGTGTTCGCGCCGGGGGTGGCGGCGAGGGCGTCGAGGGAGTGGAAAACGACGCCGGTGTCGGCGAGGGGCTCGGCGTCGGGAGCGTCGGCGGCGGAGCGGTCGGGCAGGGAGGCGATGACCACGCGGCGGGGGCCCTCGGGGGTGGCCAAGGCGAACGCGAGGGCGGAGGGGCGGACGCCTGGCAGGGCGGCGCCGTCGGCGGGGGTGCGGCCGAGCGGGGTGAAGCGGATCGCGAGGCGGTTGTGCGCGTCGAAGGCGAGGACGAGGTCGGGCGGGGCGGGGGAAGCGTCGGCGGGCACGGGGCGGGAAGGGCGGCGGAGGGCGAAGGGGAAAGGCGGCGAGGGATGGGCGGAGGGCAGGCGGTGGCGGGCGGGTTAGGATTCGTCGCCCTCGGTCGCGTCCTGGTCGGCGTCGAAGCTGTCGACGTAGCGGGTGGAGAAGAAGTCCTCCTCCTCGAGAATGGCGAGCACGTGGTCGGTCACGGTCTTGCGGTCGGCGGGGGCGAGGCGCGGGTGTTCGAGGGTGAGGAACTCGGCGATGCCGGCGCGGGCCTGGGCGCGGTCGGTGCAGTCGGCGAGGAAGTCGTCGGCCTGGGCGGCGATGTCGTCGATGATGGGGCGGAGATTCATGGCGGAAACGCCGACAAGGCAGGGGAAAACCCGGCGAAAGGCACCGTTTTTTTCGCGGGGCGGGCCGAGGGCCGGGCGGCGGGTCAGGCGCGCAGGGTGAAGGTGGTTTCGGCGAGGCGGCGGCCGTTGACCTGGAGCTCGACGCGGTGGACGCCCGGGTGGTGTTTGCGGGTGGAAAAATCGCGGACGGTCTGGCGCTTGGTCAGCGTCGCGGTCTCGCCGGGTGCGAGGTCGAGGGTGGTCCATTTAAAAACCTTGGCCGAGGCGCGGCCGGAGAGGCGGACGTAGTGGACGACATAATCGACGGCGAGGGACTGGGCGCGGGGCGAGGCCGAGGCGAGGGTGGCGGAGAAGGTCACGGTATCGCCCAGCCGGATACGGGCGGGGCTGGCGGCCAGGGTGGCGGCGAGGCGGGGGGCGGCGCCGACTCCGAGCAGGGCGAGGGCGCGGGGGTGGCCTTTTTTGACCAGCGTCCGCAG
>JAIXVP010000045.1 GCA_027482905.1 Opitutaceae bacterium | reverse complement strand
CCTTGCGCACGAAGCCTTGGTCGGGCTCGCGGGAGTCGAGCACGAGGGCGGCCAGGCGGCACGCGTAGTCCGTGAGGGCCAGGAGGTGGGCGTCTTGCGTGCCGGGGGTGCCGGGCAGTGTTTCCGGTTCGCCGTCGCGCAGGGCCTGGACGGCCAGCTCGGGCAGTTTGTGGTCCGCGGTGATTTTTCGGCCGAGCTCGAGCGTCCCCAGGCCGAAACAACGGCGAAACCCATCGACGGGCGGGGTGAGCCGACCCAGCTCGACCGCTTCGCGGTAGAGTCGGGGAGAGATGGCGGCCATGAGGATGCGGCCGAGATTGCGCAGGGAGGCGCAGGCGAAGGCGATTTCCGGCTCCTGGGTGCCCAGGCTGGCGCCCGCGGCCTGCGCCAGGAGGCCGGCGGTGAGCGCCAGCTCGGCGGCCTCGCGTTCTTCGGGAGACTGTTGCTCGGCGGTCTGATCCAGCAGAAGCAGCGACAAGGCGGTGTTGCGCACGCGGGCGAAGCCGATGCGGTGCACGGCCTGGCTGAGGGTGCAAACCCGCGCTATCTGCGGATTTTGGGGAAGCTTGTTGGCGACCGCGAGTATCCGCGCGAGCAGGACGGCGTCCGGCTCGATGGATTCAACCAGTTCCGAGGTGCTCACCTTTTCGAGATCGGCGGAAAGCGTCGCGACGATTTTCACCAAGCCCGGCAGGGCGGCACCCCGACCGGAATCGAGGAGCCCGCGGGCTTTCTCGAGGGTGACTTGGGCCTTCAAGGCGGTGGGCGCGGTGGCTGTCATGGGAATCTGCGACAGTGCCCCGGCGCATCCCGCGTTCATAGATCAATTTTTACCGCCGCCTTGCGAACCCCCGCCGCGGGCCCATTTGGCCGGCGCGCCGCCCGGCGGCGACAAGGGCGCCGCAAGGTTGCCGCGCGGGCGGGAACGAGGTGTGGTTCCAGGCTATTAGATATAGATTAATTTATTGTTTAATAATGTTTTATCGAATCATTAAGAATCTGGAACCACCGCCCGCGAACGAGCGATCCGGTCGGATGGGAACCGATTTCGCGACTGAGGCGATATCCCCAGGCGCGGATGCTGTGGTGGGAGAAGGACTACGTCGTTTTTCATCAATCCCGGCGGTGAGCCGGTGATGTCTTTCGGCGGATCTTTTCGCCTGTCGGGCCATCGCCTGCGGCGCGGCTATCTCCGCGCGGCCGTGCCACGTCCCGGCGAAACATCCGCCGAATAATCCTGTGTGGTTCGCCTTGAACTCAGCGTTTCTTGTTCAGGGCGGAACTGAACCAGTCGTTGTTGAGACTGGCGGGCGGGCTGGGTTTGGCGGCGGGGGCGCCGGAGAAATTGCGCGGACCGTTGTTGCCGCCGCCGGGGCGTTGGCCGGGACCGGTGGCGCCGCCGACCTTCGAGCCGATCTGCGGGTTGGCTTTCATGCTCAGGGCGATGCGGCCGCGGGCGAGGTCCACCTCGGTGACGGTCACGTGGACCTTTTGGCCGGGTTTGACGATCTCGGCGGGGTCCTTGACGAAGTTGTCCGAGAGCTGGCTCACATGCACGAGGCCGTCTTGGTGAACACCGATGTCCACGAAGGCGCCGAAGGCGGTGACGTTGGTCACCAGGCCGGGGAGTTTCATGCCGGGGCGGAGGTCCTCGGGTTTGTTGACGGAGGCGTCAAAGGCGAAGGCCTCGAAACGCGCGCGCGGGTCGCGGCCGGGTTTCGCGAGCTCGGCGAGGATGTCCTTGAGCGTGGGCAGGCCGACGGTGTCGGTCACGTAGGCCTCGGGTTTGATCTTGGCGCGGAGTTTGGCGTCGCGGAGGAGGTCGGCGACGGTGCAGCCGAGGTCGGCGGCCATTTTTTCCACCAGCGGGTAGCGCTCGGGGTGGACGGCGGAGGCGTCGAGCGGGTGGGCGGCGTCGCGGATGCGGAGGAAGCCGGCGGCCTGTTCGAAGGCCTTGGGGCCGAGGCGGGGGACGGAGAGGAGTTCGGCACGGGAGGCGAACGGGCCCTGCTCGTTGCGGCGGGCGACGATGGCGGCGGCCGTGGTGGCGTTCAGGCCGGAGACGTAGGCAAGCAGTTGTTTCGAAGCGGTGTTCAGCTCGACGCCGACGCCGTTCACGCAGCTCATCACGGTGTCGTCGAGGGAGCGCTTGAGACCGGTCTGGTCGACGTCGTGTTGGTATTGGCCGACGCCGATGGATTTCGGGTCGAGTTTCACGAGCTCGGCGAGGGGGTCCATCAGGCGGCGGCCGATGGACACGGCGCCGCGGACGGTGAGATCGTGGTCGGGGAACTCCTCGCGGGCGACCTCGGAGGCGGAGTAAATGGAGGCGCCGGACTCGTTGACCATGACGACGGGGATGGAGGCGGGCAGGCCGACGGCGCGGACGAAGGCCTCGGTCTCGCGGCCGGCGGTGCCGTTGCCGATGGCGATGGCCTCGACCCCGAAGCGAGCGGCGAAGCCGAGGATTTTGTCCTTCGCCTCGGCGGCGTGGCGATCGGGGTAGAGGACGTCGTGGTGGAGGAGTTTACCCTGGCGGTCGAGGACGACGGTTTTGCACCCGGTGCGGAAGCCGGGGTCGAGGGCGATGACGGCCTTCTGGCCGAGCGGGGAGGCGAGGAGGAGTTCGCGGACGTTGTCGGCGAAAACTTTGATCGCGGCGAGGTCGGCGGCCTTTTTCGACTCGAGGCGCATCTCGGTCTCGAGGGCGGGAGCGAGCAGGCGCTTGAAGGCGTCGGCGACGACGAGGCGAAGCTGGGCGGCGCAGGAGCTGGGAGCAGGGAGCGGGGAGCTAGGAGCTGAGAGCGGGGAGCGGGGAGTAGGAGAGGAGGAGGGAGCCGGGAACTGGGAGCCGGGAGCTTGGGGCTTGATGACGAGGCGTTCAAGCTCGGCGAGGGCGAGGGTCTCGTCGGGGAGGATGATGCGCATCATCACAAAAAGTTCTTTCTCGGCGCGGCGCATCGCCAGGAGGCGGTGGCTGGGGCATTTGGCGAGG
>JAIXVP010000102.1 GCA_027482905.1 Opitutaceae bacterium | reverse complement strand
CCTCGGGGAAGAGGCCGCAAAGGTCGGCTTTGGCGGATTCCCAAAGTTGGGTGGAGCTGTGGAGGGCGACAGGCATGGAGGGCGGAGCGTGGAGGTGGGGTGGAGTTTATTCACACCGCTGGCGATAGCGTCGCTTTCGACACGCTCCACGCTTGGTTTGGCCGCAGAAACCCGGGGAGCGCGGAAAGGGTGGAAACGGCCGCGCGGATGGCGCGCTGGACGGCTTTGCAAAATGTTTAATTGCAGGGATTTGAAAATGCACTCGGGAAGGGGTTCGCCGGCGGGGCGAAGGGGGAACGTGGGAAAGAACTTTTCGGCGTAGCGGAAGCGAAGACGAGGGCGCAGTAACGAGCAGGGCGCGGACCCTTTCAAGGTGAAGTTTCCGACAAGTTATTCACCGCCGTCTGGCGCATAAGTTTTCCGTCTTTTTGGTTGCCAAGCGTGGAACCGAAAGAGGGCCGGGTTTTCCCCTCTGAAACAAGCGTCACGAGTTTGGCACTACGGTGAATTCAACGGCCGGGTCACGGCTCGGTGACGCCCGGGTTACGGGGTGTCGAGCCGAGAGCGGGCGCGTTTTTATTGTCCGGACGGCCGGGTGGGGGTGGCGCGGACGGGGGCGGAGGCGGCGGGTTCCACGATCACGGAGCCCGGGGTGGGTTCGGCCGGGTTGCCCAGGGTGGCGTCGGTGGCGGTGCGGGCGGCCTCGAGGCGGCTTTGGATGTCGCGCAGGCGTTTGGTGAGCTCGGCCTCCTTCGCGCGGCGTTCGTCGTTGTTGAGCAGGCTGAAGTTCGACGCGTCGCGCACGATGTTGGCGGGGAGCAGGAGGAGGCGGTTGAGCACGCCCTGGTCCTTGATCGAGCTGAGGTAGAGGGCGGTCAGCTCGGAGGAGAGGGCGATGGATTCCTGGGCCAGGCTCTGGGTCAGCTGGACCTGGGTGCCGAGGCGCTCGTTGCGGGCAAGTTCGCCGGCGAGCACGCCGGTGACCTGTTGGGAGATCTGGTTGGCGTAACGATTGAGGGATTCGCGGGTGAGGTTCTGGTCGGCGGCGATCTGTCCGAGGATGGGTTGGATGCGTTCGGTGAGGCGGCCCGAGACCTTGTCGACCTGGGCGTTCTGCATGGCCTCGGCCTCCTCGGGGGTCTTGGGCAGGGGGTTGTAGGGCTGAAGTTTTTGGGCGACGGCCTCGGCGAGTTCGGCGACCTTGGCGGTTTCGGCGGCTTTCGCCTCCTCCTCGGTCAAAAACAGGCCGCCGGCTCGGGTCGCGATGGCGTCCTGGAGCAGCTTATTCACCGTCGCGATCTCCTTGCGGGTCTCGGCGGCCGAGCGTTCGAGATCGGCGGCGTGGGCGACGCGCAGCGCCTCGAGTTCGGCGCGCTGGGCGGGCAGGACCTTGGCGTTGACGTAGTAGGCGTAGCCGCCGAGGAGCGCGCCCATGACCAGTGCGGTGACGACGATGGCGGGGGCTTGTTCTTTGAGTTTTGACATGGGGGATCACCTAGCACGCCCGGGGCCCAAAGCGGAGCAAATCTTGTCGCCCACGTCTCCGCGCTCGCGTTTTGACGCCGGCCTCGCTCGCTGCGGTGACCGCGCCTTCTTCCCGTTTTCCCCCATGAGCCTCAATCGCAGCGAACAGATGGTGCACGATTACCTGCAAAACCAACCGGAGGAGCGGCGGCATTGGCAGGACTTGGTGCGGCGCGAGGCGGCGGGCAACGAGGACGTCCATGTCGCCGCCGCCGCGTTGGAACGCGAGCTGTGGCGCTACTTCCAGGAGCGCGCGGCGGTGGTGGAGCCGTTTCGCGGTTTTGCGCGTCGGGAAGGCGGCGCGCGGACCAGCATGCGCGGGCTGGCGGAACTTCTGCTCCGCTTGTGGGCGCCGCCGCCGGCCAAGCCCAAAAACAGCTCGCACGCGGGTTGACCCCGCTCGCTGGCACGCGCTGTGCAACGGCGAGGAAACAATCACGCCCGCAACCCGAAACCTTGCAGTCCGGCATCGACAATCCACGGCGCGCGGGCAGAGTTGTTCACAAGTTATACACCTAATGGAATCCACCCCTGGTGCGGCTGCCCTGAAACCTAGGCTGAAGGTGTCCGCGAAGGCCAAGTCCTTCGTCCTGGACACCAACGTCCTCCTCCACGATCCGAATTCGATCTACAAATTCGAGGACAACAACCTCGCCATCCCGGTCGAGGTCCTCGAGGAGCTCGACGCGATCAAGACGGAGCAGTCCACCGAGCGCGGCCGCAACGCCCGCCGCGTGCACCGCATCCTCTCCGAGCTTCTGCCCGACTCCCGTTCAATGCACGAGGGCGTCAAACTCCCGAACGGCGGCACGCTCTCCATCATCATCAATCCTTGGCTGGCCGACCCGGCGCTCAAGGACACGCCGACGATGTTGGCCTTCCGCGCCATCCTGCCCGACCTGGCGAAGAAGGACAACCGCATCATCGCCGCCGCGCTCTACGTGAAGTCTTGCTACCCGCCGCCGACGATCCTGGTCACCAAGGACGTCAACGTGGCGCTCAAGGCCCGCGCCGTCGGCCTCGAAGCCCAGGATTATCTCAACGACAAGGTGGCCGACGTCGACGACGAGGGCGATTACCGCGAGATCGAGGTCACCATCTACGAGCTGCAGCGTTTCGCCTCGGAGGGCGAGTTCACGCTGGAGGACGAGACCGCCGGCACCCTCACCCTTAACGAATACGTCCTGTTGCGCTCCACCGAGGGCAAGACGATGCCCGCCCGCTACTATGGCGAGGGCCGCGTCTGCCGCCTTAAAATCCCCGACTGGATCAAGGCCCCCGGCGGCATCACCATCCGCGGGCGCAATCTCGAGCAGCAGTTCTTCATGGACGCGCTGCTCGACGACTCGATCACCCTTGTCACCTGCTTCGGCAAGGCCGGAACGGGCAAGACCCTGCTCTCCATCGGCTGCGCGCTCCACCAAACCCACGACGACCACTCCCGCTACGACGGCGTGTCCATTTCCCGCCCGGTCATGGCCCTGGGCAAGGACATCGGTTTCCTGCCCGGCACGATCGAGGAGAAGATGAAACCCTGGTTGCAGCCCTACTTCGACGCGCTGGAGGTTTTGATCCCCTCCCGGCCGCAGAAGGAACCGCAGTTCGCGACGAAAAAAGTTTCCAAAAAACACCGCAAGGGCGGCGCCTCCGCCCTCGCCATGTCCAACGCCGCCCTCACCGGCGCGGCTCCGGCCGGCAATGGCAACGGCGGCTCCGCCGGACCCAACGCGCCGATGAAGCCCTACGAGCGCCTGATCAAGAGCGGGCTGGTCGAGATCGAGGCCTTGGCCTTCATCCGCGGGCGCTCCATCGCACGCCGCTTCTTCATCCTGGACGAGGCCCAGCAACTCACGCCGCACGAGGTCAAGACCGTCATCACCCGCATCAGCGAGGGCTCCAAGATCGTCCTCATCGGCGATCCGGCCCAGATCGACAACCCCTACGTCGACTCGCGCAGCAACGGTCTCGTCTACTGCCACGACCGCATGAAGGGCCAGTCGCTCGCCGCGCACGTGAAGCTGACCAAGGGCGAACGCAGCCGTCTGGCCGAGCTCGCGGCGGATCTGCTCTGATTCCCGTCGAGCCCGGCTGAGCCGGACGGCGGCTCCGAATAGCGCTCCGCCGGCGGGCGTTGCGCTTCGCCGCTCAGCTCCGGTAGTCGGCGTTCTCGCTCACGTATTCGTGGGTGAGATCGCCGCCGAAAACCGTGGCCCCGGCATCGCCGGCGCCGACGTCCACCTCGATCTCCACGCAACGCTCGTGGGGCGGGTAATCCACCGGGGGCGCGAAGCCGCCTTCCGGCGTCGGCTGGCTCTGGTAAAGCTCGGCGGAGCGCAGGTGCGCCACCAGCGCGGCCTCCTTTTCGTAGTTTAGCCGGAAGGCTCCCTCGGCGAAAATCTCCTGACCGCCGATGCGGGCGCGGAGTCGCGAGAGGTCGAGCGCCAGGCCCGAGGCGCCGACGTATTTGCCGATGGCCTGGACGAGGCGGCCGACGTTCGGGTCGTTGCCGGCCATGGCGCACTTGAAGAGCGGGGCGTTGACGATTGCCTTGCCCAGAGCGCAGGCGGTGGCGGCGTCGGGCGTGCCGGATACACGCACGCGGAGCACGTGGCGCACGCCTTCGCCGTTGCGCACCACGTCCTCGGCGAGATCGGCGCAGACGCCGCGCAAGGCGGCCTCGAAGGCGGCGAGGTCGGGGCAGGGCACCCGGCCGGACGACACGGCGACGACGGTGTCGGAGGTGCTGGTGTCGCTGTCGATCGAGATGCGGTTAAACGTTTCGCCGGTCACGCGGCCGAGGATGGCGCGGAGCGCGTCGCGCGGCACCGCGAGGTCGGTGAGGACGTAGACGAGCATGGTGGCGAGGTTGGGCTCGATCATGCCCGCGCCCTTGGCGATGCCGACGATGGCGCCGCCCGCGAGGTCGGCGCGGCGGATCTTGGGATAGAGGTCGGTTGTCACGATGCCTTCGGCGGCAGGCAGGATGTCGCCGGGCGCCAGCGCGGCGACGGCCTGCGGCAGCGCGGCGGTCATGGCCTCCACCGGCAGGCCCCAACCGATCACGCCGGTGGAGCAGGGGAGCACTTCGGTCGGCGCGAGCCCGAGGTGGCCGGCGGCGGCGGCGCAGACCGCCTCGCTCGCCGCGACGCCGCCGGGCGCGCAGACGTTGGAGATTTTGTTGTTGATCAGGATGGCGCCGAGGCGGGGTTCACCGAGGCGTTGGCGGCCGACGATGACGGGCGCGCCGGGAAAGGCGTTTTTGGTGAACACGGCCGCGAAGTCCGGCGTCGGCGCGTCGAGGGCGATGAGCGTGAGCGTCATCTTCGAGGGCTTGGGCGCCTCCTTGGGCAGGAACTCGAAGCGCGTGGTCCCGACGCGGAAGCCCTTCGGTAGGGCGGCTTGGGCGGCGAGCCACGCGCGATGCGCGGCGCGGGAGGAAAAGGTGTTCTGGGTGCTGGACACGCGCGGATAAGTGGGCCGGCCGGTGGGGAAGTGAAGTGCATTTTCGGCCCGACGTGGCTCCGTCACACGTCCGTCGCGGAGAATGTGATGGAAAACGCGGCGCGCGGTGATTTACCCCACCTTCCCGCCCAACCACATGAACGTTTCCGACATCACCGCCAAGGCCCGCGTCCTGCTCGAGGCGCTGCCCTATATCCAGGACTTTCGCGGTTCCACCTTCGTCGTGAAATACGGCGGCAGCTTCATGGACGACCCCGATCCCGAGGTGCGCAACCGCGTCGCCTACGACATCGCCTTCCTTGCCGCCTGCGGCATCAACGTCGTGGTCGTCCACGGCGGCGGCAAGGCCATCACCAAGGCGATGGAGCAGTCGGGGCTGAAATCCCAGTTCGCCCCCAACGGCATGCGCATCACCGACGAGGCCACGGTTCAGATTGTGAAGAAGACCCTCGACGAGATCGTGAACAAGGACGTCTGCGACGCCATCTCGCTCGCGCGCGCCAAGCCCAAGGGCCTGGCCGGTGACACCGTGCTGGTGTGCGAAAAACTCACCGTCGACGACAACGGCGACACGGTCGATCTCGGTTACGTCGGCGAGGTCGTGGAGGTGAAGGTGAAGCTGATCAAAAAGGAGATCGCCGAGGGGTATGTCCCGGTCATCTCGCCGGTGGCCGAGGGCCACGACGGCAAACCCTACAACGTCAACGCCGACCTCGTTGCCGGCCGGGTGGCCAGCGCCCTGCGCGCCCGCCGCCTCGTCTACATGAGCGACGTCCCGGGCCTGCTCGCCTCGCCCCCCGACGCCGATTCGCTCATCTCCACCCTCAAGGTCTCCCAGGTGGACGACCTCAAGAAGCGCGGCGTGATCGACAAGGGCATGCGCCCCAAGGTTCTCAGCGCCGTGCGCGCCCTGAACGAAGGCGTGCAGCGGGTTCATTTCATCGACGGCCGCCTGCCGCACTCGCTCCTTTTGGAGATTTTCACCGACAAGGGCATCGGCACCGAGATCGTGCACGGTTGACCGGCCCGCTTACCACCAAGGTTTGACGCCCGCCGGCTCGCCTCGCGCGGCCGCCGGCCCCATTCTCTTCGACCACCATGAGCCAGACCCAGATCGCCCAGACCGCCGCCGAGGCCGCCTACGACTCGTATGTTCTCCGCAACTACGGTCGTCCCGCCATCACGCTCGCCCGTGGCGCCGGATGCCGGGTGTGGGATGACGCCGGCAAACGCTACCTCGACTTCGCCTCGGGCATCGCGGTGAACGCCGTCGGTCATTGCCACCCGCGCTGGGTCAAGGCCGTCTCCGAGCAGGCCGCCACTCTCGCGCACGTCAGCAACCTCTACCGCAACCCGCTGCAGGGCGAGCTCGCCCGCCGCCTGGTCGGCCACGCCGGCCCGGGCCGGGTCTTTTTCTGCAACTCCGGCGCGGAGGCCAACGAGGGCCTGCTCAAGCTCGCCCGCCTCCACGGCATCCGGAAGTCCGGCGAGGAGGGCAAATGCCACAAGGTCATCTGCGCGAAGTCGGCCTTTCACGGCCGCACCTTCGGCGGCATGAGCGCCACCCCGCAGGAGAAGATCCAGAAGGGTTTCCGTCCGCTGCTGTCGGGTTTCGCCTTCGGCGAATTGAACAACCTCGAATCCTTCGAGGCCCTGATCGACGACCAGACGGCGGCGATTTTCGTCGAGACCATCCAGGGCGAGGGCGGCGTGCATCCGGCCACGCCCGAGTTTCTGCTCGGCCTGCGCGCGCTCTGCAACCGCCACAACCTGCTCCTCATTCTCGATGAGGTCCAATGCGGCATCGGGCGGTCGGGAAAGTTCTTCGCCTTCGATCACTCGGGGGTGCGGCCGGACGCCATCGGCATGGCCAAGGGTCTCGGCGGCGGTTTCCCCATCGGCGCGATCTGGATCGGCGAGGGTGCGGCTGACCTGTTCCAGCCCGGCATGCATGGCACCACCTTCGGCGGCACGCCGCTGGCCTGCGCCGCTTCGCTCGCGACGCTCGACATCATCGCCGACGAGAAACTCGTCGAGCACGTCGCGCGGGTGAGCGGTCCCTGGCACGCCGCGCTGGCGCGGCTCGCGGAGGAGTTTCCGACCCAGGTCACGGGCCTTCGCGGCGTGGGCTTCATGGTGGGGCTTCAGCTCACCTCCGAGCCGCCACCCTACGTGGCCGCTTTGCGCGAGGCCGGCCTGTTGGCGCCCCTGGCGGGCGGAAACGTCATCCGCCTGCTTCCTCCGCTCATCGCCACCGAGGCGGAGCTGGCGGAGTCGGTGGACATTCTGCGCCGGGTTTTCGCGGCCAAGGCGGCCTGAGCGACGCCGCCGCGCGCCCGGTCGGTTTTCGCGGGCGCGTCACGTTTTCGCGGCGCCGGGCAGATTACCCTCGCCCGCGGGGACGGTCCGCCCGTATAGGGAACCGCTTCAATCGACGGACATGAAGCATTTCCTGAAAGAGACCGATTTTTCGCCGGCGCAGGTGGCCGAGCTTTTCGCCTTGGCGCGCGAACTGAAGGCCACGCGCGGAGCCGCCGCCGGCACGGCGCTGAAGCACCAGACGTGGGCCTTGATTTTTTCCAAGTCCTCGACCCGAACCCGCGTGTCCTTCGAGGTCGGCATCCACGAGCTCGGCGGCAATCCGCTGTTCCTGAGCAAAAACGACATCCAGCTCGGTCGCGGCGAGTCGGTCGAGGACACCGCCCGGGTGCTGTCGCGTTTTGTGCACGGTCTGATCGTGCGCACCTACGACCACGCCGAGGTCGAGCGGCTGGCCGCCGCCGGCACGGTGCCGGTCATCAACGCCCTCACCGACTTCCTGCATCCCTGCCAGATCTACACCGACGCCTTCACCATGGCCGAGCGTTGGGCGCCGGCCGGCGGCGATCTTTTCGCATCCCTGCGCGGCCGGAAAATCGCTTTCCTCGGCGACACCGCGTGCAACATGGCCAACTCCTGGGTGCTCGGGGCGAATCTGTTCGGCATGAAGATCAGTCTGGCCGGCCCGGCGGGGTTCGCGCCCTCGGCCGAGCTGGACGCCTTGCTCGCGCGGGAGGGCTTCGCCGGCGGTTACGATTTCACCACCGATCCGCTCGCGGCGGTCAAGGATGCCGACGTGGTCTACACCGACGTGTGGGTCAGCATGGGCAAGGAGGAGGAGAAACGTGAACGGCTCGCCCTGATGGCGCCCTACAGCGTCACCGCCGAAGTCTTTGCGGCGGCCAAACCCGACGCCTATTTTATGCACTGCCTGCCCGCCCACCCGGGCGAGGAGGTGCAGCAGGCGGTGTTGGATAATCCGCGTTCGATCATTTTCGACCAGGCCGAGAACCGGCTGCACGTGCAGAAGGCGATCATGACCCTGCTCGCCCGGCGGGACTAGGCGGCGCTTGCCGTCGGTCCGGGCGGGCATGTCCCGGCCCGGCCGTCTATTTTTGCAGCACGTAGACCAGCTGGGTCGCGTCGCCGCGAAAAACCCCGTGGGTCAAGTCCCCGTCGTCGAGCAACCGGTCGATTTCGGTTACGTGCCCCAGTCCGCGCTCCATGCCGATTACCCTGAGGGAGGCCTCGAAGCCGTCTTCCCGCGACCACCGCCACTGCCCGCCGATGGGTGTCGGCAGGTTCCAGCGGTCCGGCGGCGGCAGGTATTCCTCCATCTCGGACGGCCAGCCTCCCGAACCATCCGGCGGCCATTCGCCCTTTTCCATCGCGTAGCGCTCGATGGACTGGGTCGCGACCCGGAGCTCGTTCACAAAATGGGTCTCGTTGGCCTTGGCCTGGATCTTTTGGTAGAGGGGCAAGGCGAGCGCCGCCAGTATCCCGACCAAGACCACGACCACCATGGCCTCGACCAAGGTGAAGGCCCGGCGGGTGCGGCCGGGGCGGAATCGGTGGACAGGCGAGGACATGCGGGGGAAAGGGATCAGTTCGTGAAAAAGGTGTTAGCGCTGTGTAGCGAGTTTTACGCCGAATTCACGGGTAAATCGCTTACGGGCCGCCTATTTTCGATCACCGACTTTGGGTGTCCGGCACTTCCGCGCCTTTTTCTTTGCCCCTCCCGCCGCCGGTGCCCACAAACCGTTCCCTTTTCCCATGAAAATCGTTCTCGCCTACTCCGGGGGTCTCGACACCTCCGTCATCGTCAAGTGGCTCAAGGAAACCTACGACGCCGAAATCGTCACCTTCGCGGCGGATGTCGGCCAGGAGGAGGAACTTAAGGGCTTGGACAAGAAGGCGAAAGCCACCGGCGCCTCGAAGCACTACACCCTCGATCTGGTCGAGGAATTCGCCCGCGACTACATTTACCCGATGATCCGCGCCAACGCGGTTTACGAAGGCCAATACTACCTCGGCACCTCCATCGCCCGCCCGCTCATCGCCAAGGCGCAGGTCGACATCGCATTGAAGGAGAACGCCGACACCGTCGCGCATGGCGCCACCGGCAAGGGCAACGACCAGTGTCGCTTCGAGCTCACCTACATGGCCCTCGCGCCCCAGCTCGCCATCATCGCGCCCTGGAAGATCGAGGCCTACCGCGAGCTTTTCCCCGGCCGCGCCGAGATGATCGCCTACTGCGCCAAGCACAAGATCCCGGTCGAGGCCTCGTTGAAGAAGCCTTACTCCATGGATCGCAACCTCCTCCACATTTCCTACGAGGCGGGCATCCTCGAGGATCCGTGGTTCGATCCGACGACCGCGGCGAACAAGGCCATGTTCAAGCTCTCCGTCTCGCCCGAGGACGCGCCGGACAAGCCCGAATACGTCGAGATCGAGTTCGAGAAGGGCGACGCCGTGGCGGTGAACGGCAAGCGCCTCAGCCCCGGCAAGGTGCTCAAAACCCTCAATAAACTTGGCGGCAAGCACGGCATCGGCCGCGTCGATCTGGTGGAGAACCGCTTCGTCGGCATGAAGAGCCGCGGCGTCTACGAGACGCCGGGCGGCACCATCCTCATGCAGGCCCACAAACAGATCGAGAGCCTGACCCTCGACCGCGAGGTCGAGCATCTCCGCGACAGCTTCATCCCGAAATACGCCGAGCTCGTCTACAACGGCTTCTGGTTCGCGCCCGAGCGCGAGATGCTCCAGGCCATGGTCGACGAGAGCCAGAAGTTCGTCACCGGCACCGTCCGCCTGAAGCTCTACAAGGGCAACATCATCACCTGCGGACGCAAGTCGGAGTATTCACTTTACGACGACAAGATCGCCTCCATGGAGGGCGTGAAGAGCTGGTATAACCAGAGCGACGCGACCGGCTTCATCCGCCTGAACGGCCTGCGCCTGCGCGCGCGCAAGCTCTCCCAAGGCGGACCCAAGGTCTGACCGGCCCGCGCGAGGCATGCGTCGGTTGCGCCGCCCCGGACCTCCGGGGCGGTTTTTGCGACGCCGGGCGGCCGGGCGGGCTCAGCTGATCCGCGCGAGCAATTCCTCCGCCGGGGGCCCGATCCGCCGGGTGCTGTCGCCCTCGATCCAGCGGCCCTCCACCAGCAGCCGCAGCGGGGTCGCCGGTTCCCCGCGTTCGCCGCTTTGGAACAGGCTCACCAGCAGTTCCAGCGCGCGTCGTCCGATCTCCGTCTCCTGCTGGTCGACGCCCGACCAGGTGGCGTCGAAGACGCGGGAAAGCGTGGCCAGGGAGACGTCGGTGGGAGCGTTCCAGCCGGCGGCCTCGAGCCAGCCGCGCACCTCGCCCAGGTGGCAGACGATCGCGGTCGGCCGGTGGCGGCGGAACCACGCGAGGAAGGGCTCGCGCGCGGCCGCGACGTTGCGCGGCTCGTCCCGTCCCGGCAGCGCGAAAAGCGGGATGCGGTGTTTCTCGTCCAGGGCCGCCTGGAAAAAATGATACGGCGACTCGAAGCTGTGGTTGGCCCGGCGCAGCGTCTCGGTGGCGGCGACCATGCCGATCCGCACGTGTCCCAGCCGGGCGAGTTCGCGCAGGGCCTGGAGACTGGCGTTGTGCTGGTGGGACGACACCACGTGGAGACGGGGGGCGGAGAGCGAGTGGCCGATCGCGACCGCCGCGAAGGGCTCGACATCGAGGGCGAGTTCGGTGCCCGAGAGCGGCTGGGGCGGGAAGACCAGTCCGCGGATGCCCCGGGTGAGCAGCACGTCGCGCGCTCGTTTCGGCGACATGCCGGGCTCGGCCAGCCAGAACTCCTCGAGCTTGAAACCCATCTGGGTGGCGAAGCGCCGCGCCCCCTCGTGGTAGCCCGCGATGTTCACCAGCGTCCGTCCCTCCTCGCGCACGGGGAAGTTGTTGATCCAGGCGAGGGTCGACTGGAACGCCACCGGGGCCTGTTTGCGCCGGTAGTTGCTCAGCGCGGTGAGCATCGGGTCCGGCGCGTAGCCCATTTCCTTGGCCAAGGACCGGATGCGGGCGCGTTTGGCCGGCTCCACGTAGGTGTCGTTCTTGAGCGCGCGCCAGGCGGTGGACACGTGCACGCCGGCGCGCATGGCGACTTGCTTGAGGGTGACACGGGCGTCTTGCATGGCCGGCGGGGTGGGAGATCGGAGTGGATGAATGAAACAGTTTGCAGGCAAGCGCCTTCGCGGCTTCGTCGCGGCGGTTTTCACTGCATCGAGATCCCTCCCACCCCTATGAACAAAGTCCGCATCGGCGTCGTCGGTCTTGGCAACATGGGTTTCGCCCACGCCCAAAGCGTTCTGGCCGGAAAAATCAACCGGATGGAGCTCGGCGCCGTGGCCGACGTGACCCCGGAAAGACTCGTTCGGGTGCCGCAGGTGAAGGGGTTCAAGGGCGCGGCCGAGATGATGGCCTCCGGTCTGATCGACGCCCTCCTGATCGCCACGCCGCACTACGATCACACCTCGCTCGGCATCGCGGCGTTGAAGGCCGGCCTGCATGTCCTCGTGGAAAAGCCGATTTCCGTGCATCGCGCCGACTGCGAACGACTGATCGCGGCCCACAAGGGCCGCGAGGGCCGGCAGGTGTTCGCGGCGATGTTCAACCAGCGGACCGATCTGTTTTATCAAAAGATCCGCGCGCTTGTCCGCGGCGGCGAGCTTGGCGAGATCCGTCGGGTGAACTGGATCATCACGAACTGGTTTCGCACCCATGCCTACTACGCCTCGGGCGGCTGGCGCGCCACCTGGGCGGGCGAGGGCGGCGGCGTGCTGCTCAACCAGTGCCCGCACAACCTGGATCTGTTCCAGTGGATCTTCGGCATGCCGGTGGAGCTCTCCGCCCACTGCGGATTCGGCCGCTACCATGATATCGAGGTGGAGGACGACGTGACCGCGACCATGCGTTTCGCCAACGGCGCGACCGGCGTGTTCATCACGTCCACCGGCGAGGCCCCGGGCACGAACCGTCTCGAGGTCGTCGGCGAGCGCGGCAAGCTGGTCTACGAGCACGACCGGATTGTTTTCACCCGCAACGAGGTGCCGATGGGCGAGTTTTCCCGCACCACGCGGCATACCTTCGCCACCCCGCCGACGTGGGACGTCACCATTCCCGTCGCCGGACACGGCGGGCAGCACAACGAAGTCCTGCAGAATTTCACCGACGCCATTCTCGATGGCGTTCCGCTGGTCGCCCCGGGGCCGGAGGGAATCCACTCGGTCGAGCTCGCCAACGCCATGCTGCTCTCGGCCTGGTCCGCGAAACCCGTCGCGCTGCCCATCGACGGCCGGAGATACGAACGGTTGCTCAAGGCCAAGATCGCCGAGTCCGCCAAGCTCGGCAAAAAGAAGAGGGTCGTCGCCGCCGCCCCGGTCGACCTCGCCAAGTCCTTCGGTCGTTAAGCCCCTCCTTCCATGAAACTATCCCAGGTCGCCCTTCAGCTCTACACGCTTCGAGACTTCTGCAAGACTTCCCCCGAGGTCGCGGCGACCGCCCGCCGCGTGCGCGAAATCGGCTACACCGCCGTCCAGATCAGCGGGGTCGGCCCCGTGCCCGAGGGCGAGCTCGTCGCCATCTTCAAAGGCGAGGGTCTGACCATCTGCGCGACCCACGAGGATGGGCGGCGCATCCTCGACGAACCCGAGGCGATGATCGAGCGGTTGCACAAACTCGGCACGACCCTGACCGCCTACCCGTATCCGGCGGGCATC
Source organism: Opitutaceae bacterium (assembly GCA_027482905.1). Classification (GTDB taxonomy): domain Bacteria; phylum Verrucomicrobiota; class Verrucomicrobiia; order Opitutales; family Opitutaceae; genus IMCC26134_A. The sequence goes on along the minus strand of JAIXVP010000102.1, from coordinate 199 downwards.
GATTTCGACAACCCCGCCCATCTCGACACCTTGCTGCGTAAACTGGACGCCGCCGGCGCCAAATTCCGCGCCGCCGGTCTCACCCTGGGCTACCACAACCACGCGAATGAATTCTACCGCCCCGCCGGCGGCCTCACCATTCTTGAGCGTATCTACGCCGAGACCTCCCCGGAAAACATCGTGGCCGAGCTCGACACCT
>JAIXVP010000341.1 GCA_027482905.1 Opitutaceae bacterium | reverse complement strand
TCTGGATCTACCTCGTGCTGCTGGCGGCCGGCGCGACGGTAGCGAGTTTCGCGGTGTCGTCGGTCCGGCCGGCCATGCTGGGCGTCACCCGGCTGCAAGGCGCGCCCTACTTTGTGGACGCGACGTCGGTGCGGAACCAGTTTTTGGTCCGGCTCGTGAACAAGCGCGATACGCCGGTCACGTTCACCGTCACGGTCGAGCGGGAGGAGGAAGCGGATGAGACTGAAAAGGAACATGGGGAGCACGGTTCGGCGAGCCGGGGCGCGACCGCGATTGTCCAGACCGGCTTCGAGGCGCCGCTCACCCTCGGCCCGCTCGGCGAGGAAGTGAGACCGCTGATCGTGAGCGTGCCGCGGGCGGGTTACACGGGAGACTTCGAGTTGATCGTGCGCGCTCGGCCGGCAGAGGGCGGCTACGAGTTGAAGCGCGAGGTCAAATTCAGCGGGCCGGACGCGGGGCTCTTGCGGGAGGACGACCGATGAAGGCAGGCGCGGGCATCTGGGTCGGCGTCGCGGTTGGCTTCGCCCTGCTCGCGGCGGCGTGGACCGCGATGTTTTGGGTGGCGCGGCGGACGGACGTGCGGGTGGTGCCGCTGGTCGCGCCGGCGGCTCCGGCGGCGGAGGCAAGATAATGGAACTCGCGGCGGTCAACACCCCGGCGGCGGCCTTCGTGGCCGGTTTGGTCACCAGCCTGCACTGCGCCGGCATGTGCGGGCCTCTGGCCTGCCTGCTGGGTCCGGCGCGAGGCGAGCGCGTCGATCTGGCCACAATCCATTCGGTCTACCACGGGGCGCGACTCGCGGGCTATGCGGCCTTGGGCGCGGTGGCGGGGGCGGCCGGGATGGCGCCGGCGGCGTGGTTTGATGCCCCGGTGGCGCGCGCGTTGCCCTGGTTGATGGTCGCCTACCTGGTTTGTGTCGGACTTCGACTTGGGCACCGGTTGCCGCGTCTGGCGCTGCTCGGACGGGTGCAAACGGTGGTGCGCGGCTGGGTGCGCGGGCGGCCGGGGGTGCAAGTCGCGGCGGCGATGGGACTGGCCACGCCGCTGCTGCCGTGCGGGCCGCTGTATTTTTTGGTCGCGATGGCGGGGTTCGCCGGCTCGGCGAGCGCGGGAGCGGGGCTGCTCCTGGCCTTTGGGTTGGGAACGGTGCCGCTGCTGTGGGCCGCGCAGGCCAATCTCGGCTGGCTGCGGGCGCGCATGACCCCGGCGACGCTGGACCGCACGCGGGTCGGGCTGGCGTTGGCGGCGGCCCTGGTGATCGGGTGGCGTCTGCGGGCCGACCTCGGGCTGGCGGGGGCGTCGCTCACCGACTTCGTCTGCCACTAGACGCCGATTCGGGTCGGGTCGCGGCGGTTACCGGACTACTCTTTTTTGGCCGGACGAAACTCCCGGTGACCCTCTTTTTGCAGGGTGCCCAAGCGGGCCAGAACGGCGGCGGCTTCGTCGTTTTTGCCGGCTTGGAGCGCGGCCTCGAGTTTTTGCACCTCGGCGACGAAGTCCTTCATCTTGGCCTCATAGGCGGCGACGAATTTCTCCCGGTCCGCCTCCGGGAGCAGTTTGGTCTTTTCGGGGACGAGCGGGATCGAGGCCTCGGCGGCGGCGCGCAGGCGGGCGACGAGTTCGAGCGAGGAGGCGTTGGCGGCGGGGTCGGCGATCTGGCGGCGGAGTTTTTTGAAGGCGCCGTTCATCGCGCTCATCTTGTCGTCGAGCTCGGTTTCCTGGCCGTGGTCCGCCGTAGGGGCGGTCGCGGTCGGGGCGGGGGATTCGGCGCGGAGGCCGGCGCAGGCGGTCAGGAGAACGACCAGGAGGAGCGGAGTTTTCATGGGGCGGTTGGGGCGCGGCGCCACCGGATCGGACGAACGGTAGCGAAAAAGTGGATGCGGCCGGAGGCCTGCGGGCCGGGTGGGCGACTCAGGTCTCGTCGAACTTCCGCGTGAAGAGCGCCTCGAGTTCGTCGAGCATGGCGGCGGCGTCGGCGCCCGTGACGAGGAACTTCACTTTGGAGCCCTTGCCGGCGGCCAGCATCATCAGACCCATGATGGATTTGCCGTTCACCTGCTCCTCGTCTTTTTCCACCATCACGTCCGATTTGAACTTGTTGGTGATGCGCACGATCATGGCGGCGGGACGGGCGTGGATACCCATCTTGTTTTGCACAACGAGCTCGCGCACGAGCTGGGAGGCGGTGTCGGTCTTTTCCATTAAGCTCGCAAGGTCCGATGGGGGGGACCGGCTTGCAACCCCAAAACCGGCCGCGCAAGGTGGCCCCCCCATGAGCGAGTCCACCGCCATCATCGTCCCCTGTCGCCTCGAATCCACCCGCTTCCCGCGCAAGCTTTTGCATCACGTGAAGGGAAAACCCCTGGTGCTCTGGGTAGCGGAGCGGATACGCGCCGAGGCGCCGGAATATCCGCTTTGGTTCGCGGTCGACGACGCCTTGCTGGCGGTTCCGTTGGAGGCGGCGGGCTTTCGTGTGGTCATGACCTCGGTGGCGCATCAGAGCGGAACGGACCGGCTGGCCGAGGCCAATCGCGCGGTCGGCGCGGCGCGGGTGATCAACGTGCAGGCGGACGAGCCGTTGGTGACGGGCGCGCAGATCCGGCGGCTGGCGGAGTTGATCGCGGGCCCGGCCGCCATGGCGACCCTGGCGACGCCTTTCCGGCGGGCGGAGGATTTTCATAACCCCAACCAGGTCAAGGTGGTGTTCGCTCCCGGTGGCGGCTGTCGGGCGCTCTATTTTTCGCGTTCCCCGATGCCGTTTGCGCGGGACCTCGGCGGCCGGGTGGACGATGCCTGGGTGGCGGCGAACCCCTGTTACAAGCACCTCGGCCTCTACGCCTACAAGGCGGAGCTGCTGGAGCGTTTCGCCGGGCTGCCGGCGGGCCGCTACGAGCGCATCGAGAAGCTCGAGCAGCTGCGGGTGCTGGAAAACGGGTTCGAGATCGGTTGCGACGTCACCGACGATCCCGGTCTCGGGGTGGACACGCCGGAGGACGCGGTGCTTTTCGAGGCGGCCTTGGGGTAGTTTGGGGCTGGCGCCGCAGGCAAAAAACAGGGGCCGCCGGATTTCTCCGGCGACCCCCTCGAAATGGTGGACCCTAGCAGGTTCGAACTGCTGACCTCC
>JAIXVP010000355.1 GCA_027482905.1 Opitutaceae bacterium | reverse complement strand
CCAGTGCTGGCGGTTCTCCATGCGCTTCATGAACAGGTCGGGAATCCAGTTCGCCGTGTTCATGTCGTGGGTGCGGCGGCGGTCGTCGCCGGTGTTCTTGCGGAGTTCGAGGAACTCGAAGATGTCGTTGTGCCAGGACTCGAGGTAGGCGCAGCCCGAGCCCTTGCGTTTGCCGCCCTGGTTGACGGCGACAAGCTGGTCGTTGTGGAGCTTCAGGAAGGGGATGACACCCTGGGACTCGCCGTTGGTGCCGCCAATGTAGGCGCCGGTGCCGCGCACGGCGGTCCAGGAGCCGCCAAGGCCGCCGGCCCACTTGGAGAGCTGGGCGTTTTCGGCGATGCCGCGATACATGATGCCCTCGAGGCTGTCGTCCACGTAATACAAATAGCAGGACGAGAGCTGGGAGTGGAGGGTGCCGGCGTTGAAGAGGGTCGGCGTGCTGCTGCAGAAACGGCGGCTCTTGTATAGACCGTAGAGGGCGACGGCGCGGTTCTCGCGGTCGATCTTTTCGTCGAGGAAGAGGCCCATGGCGACGCGCATCCAGAAGAACTGGGGCGTCTCGAGGCGGCGGGCGGGTTTGACCGTCTTGTCGATGATCAGGTAACGATCATACAAGGTCTGGACGCCGAGGAAATCGAACTCGAGATCGGCGGTGGGGTCGAGCTCGGCGGCGAGCGCGTCGAGATTGTATTCGGCGAGGCGGGGGCTGTAGCGCTTGATGGCGATGCCGTGGTCGATGGCCTTCTTGAAGGCGGCAACGTGGAAGGCCTTGAGCTTGGCGATGCCGTCGCGGACGATGTCCCAGCCGAGGACTTCCTCGTAGATGTAGGTGAGCTGGATGCGGCCGGCGAACTTGGCGAAATCGGCGTCCTTCTCGATCAGGGTCTTCGAATTGAGGACGATGGTCTGGTCGAGGTCCTTCTGGGCGATCTGGTCGTAGATGGAGCGGGTGAGCTCGGCTTCGATCTGCTCGGGGCTGAGGTTGAGCTCGAGGCCGATGGAGGCGAAGGCGATGCGAGCGCGGAGGTCGGCGCGGTCCCAGAAGACGGTGGAGCCATCGGCCTTTTTGACTACGATCATGCTGGGCTGGGAGCTGGGAGCGGTGAGCGAGGAGCCGGAATCGGAGGTGGAGTCGGAGGAGGCGGCGGTGTCGCTGGAGCGGGACTCGTTGCGGGCGGCGCGGTAGAGGATGTAGGCCTCGGCGACCTTGAAGTGGCCGGCCTTCATGAGCTCTTCCTGAACCATGTCCTGGACCTCCTCGATGTGGACGAAGGCCTGCTTGGACGAGAGGACGCGGGTGGTGACGGCCTCGGTGATGGAGACGGCGGGGCGGGAGTCGGCCTGGAGGGAGAGGAAGGCCTTGCGGACGGCGACCTCGACCTTCTGGGGGATGTAGGGGACGACCTGCTTGTTGCGGCGGATGACGCGGATGGAGGTGGCGGAGGCGGGGCCGGCGAGTTTGCGCCCGCGGTTGAGCAGGAGGGTCTTGGCGACGTCGTAGGCCTTGGCGTCGACGAGGATGCGCTCGAGGGTCTGGTAGAGGTCGTTCAGGGAAAGGCGCAGGGGGGAGGTGCGCTGGGCCTCGGCGGAGAGGGTGGCGGCGACCTCCTTCAGGATGCGACCTACGAAGGCGCGGGACTCGGAGGTGTAGACGTTGCCTTGATCGCCGCGGGCGAGGTGAACGTTGACCAGGGCCTGCCCGAGGGTGTCGGCGATCTCGCCGAGGTCGAAGCGGGTTTCGCCATGGGGGGCGAGCAGAGTGATCTCGGGAAGGAGGGGGGTGTCGGCGGCGATGCAGTCGCGCCAGGCGTAGGCGGGTTTCTGTTCGCGCGGGGTCTGGGTGGCTTTTTTGAGGGCGAGATCGTGCTGGAGGACGGGATTCACGGGCGGGGGAGTGGCTGTGCGGCGAGGCGGGTGGAGACGAGGCGGAGTGGGAGGCGATTCAGGCGAAAGCGGCCCCGCTGGAAACGGGGCCGCGCGAAGGGCGGAAGCGACGGCGTCGCGACCGCGGGGAGGCTGGGGGTGGGTGAATTAAGATTGATAGAACGAAAGGTGACTCAGAGGTCGTCGTCCTTCACGCCGTCGTTCAGGGCGGAGGATTTTTGATATTCGGTGACACGGCCCTCGAAGAAATTCTGCTCCTTCTTGATATCCATCATCTCGGCGAGCCAGGGGAGGGGATTCTTGATGCCGGGGGAGAGGGGCTCGAGGCCGACGCCCTCAAGGCGACGGTCGGCGATGTAATCGATATAGGTGACGAACTCCTCGATCGCGAGGCCCACGGCGTTCACCGGCAGGCAGTCGCGGATGAACTCCTTCTCCAGGGTGACGGCCTCGCGCATGGTCTCGCGGAGCTCGGCCTTGAACTCGGGCGTCCAGATCTCGTGGTTCTCCTCAACGAGGTCCATGAACAGGTTGCGGAACACCTCGATGTGGTTGCTCTCGTCGCGCAGGGTGTAGCGGAACATCTCGCCGATGCCGCGGAATTTATTCTGGCGATAGAGGGACAGGACCATGCCGAAGAGACCGTAGAACTGGGTGCCCTCCATGCACTGGCCGAAGACGAAGATGTTCTTGGCGAGGAGCTTTTTGTTCTCGGGCCGGGTCAGGTCGAGGTCGCGGCGGAGGTCGCGGGAGATCTTGGTGACGAACTCGTTTTTGCGGACGATGGTGGGGACGTCTTCGAACATGGCCTCGCACTCGTGCGGGTTGATGCCGAGAGAGCTGATCATGTAGAGCAGCGAGTCGGCGTGGATGTTTTCCTCGTGGGCGTGGCGGCCGAGCACGAGCTTGAGCTCGGGGGCGGTGACGAGTTCGCGGACGACGTGCTGGATGTTGTCGCCGTCGATGCCTTCGGCGGCGGAGAAGTAGCCAATGCCCATGCGGATGATCCAGCGCTCGGCGTCGGAGACCAGGGTGGTGTCGCGCCACTGCTCGATGTCCTTGCCCATGGGGATGTCCTCGGGCTCCCAGTGGTTGGCCTTCATCTTCCGATAAAGGTCGTAAGCCCACTGATACTTCAGCGGGAGGAGGTTAAAACACATGGTCTGGTGACCATTGATGACTTTTTTGCCGGCGAAGGCGGCCTCGGCCTTGTCTTGGTCGAGGGTGAAGGTCTTGGAACCGACGGTGAAGGATTTTTGCATGGTGGTGCGAACGAGGAAGAGAGGGAAAAATGGCGGCGAACGGCGGGGCGACCGGGCGGAAGATGGGCGGGGGGGCGAAAGCGAAAAACAGGCGGGTGACGAAGCGGTGAAATCGTGGCGACGGACGGGACAAACGGGCGAAAATCGCGGCGGGCAACCCCGAGTTACCGCAACTTATTGACAAGCCATTCACCACAACAGGTTGTGGAGACAGACCGACAAGGCCACTACGGATGGGAAACCGCGTCGGGTCCGTCAAATCGTTTGGCGAATTCGGGGCGAAAAAAAATTACAGGTTTTCGCTTGCGTGCCGACGACGCATGTCGCGCCGATGGAAACCCCCGGGCGGGGTCGAAATATTCGGGCCGAAAACGTCGGGGAAGGCGAGGTCCGGACACCAAAAAGCCCCGGCTAACGAGCCGGGGCCGAGGTGTATCCGTTATCGATAACAATACGCCCAACGACCGCGTCGCGGCCGCCGGATACAAAGGCGCGCGGGATCAGCCGCGGAGCACGCCGGCGGATTGTTCCGCGAGGAAGCTGGCGTAGGTCCGCTCGACGCCCTCGCGGAGGCCGATGCGGGCGGTCCAGCCGAGGGTGGAGAGGCGGGAGACGTCCATGAGCTTGCGCGGGGT
>JAIXVP010000020.1 GCA_027482905.1 Opitutaceae bacterium | reverse complement strand
CTGGGGCATTTGGCGAGGGGCTCGGTCCAGTCGAAGTAGGCCTTGAACTTGGCGGCCTCGGGGGAGGAGTCCTTGCCGTGTAACACCTTGCTGGATACGACAGCGGAGGCGCGGTAGAGGACGCGGAGTTTGGCGCGGGCGTTGGCGTCGTCGGACAGGCGTTCGGCGAGGATGTCGCGCGCGCCGGCGAAGGCCTCGTCGGCGGAGGCGATTTTTTGCGGCGGGGTGGGGGGCTGTTTGCCGTCGTCGGGGGTGTAGACGTGGCCGACGAGAGCCTGGGCGGCGGCGGCGAGGGCTTCGGGCGTGGTGCCGGCGTCCTGGGCCCAGATGAGTTCGGCGAGGGGTTCGAGGCCTTTTTCGCGGGCGAGGGTGGCGCGGGTGCGTTTTTTCGGGCGGAAGGGTAGGTAAAGGTCCTCGAGGCGCGCGAGGGTGTCGGCGGCGGCGAGTTGGGCGGCGAGGGGATCGGTGAGGAGGCCGCGTTCCTTGAGCGACGCGAGGATGGCGGCGCGGCGGTCGTCGAGGGCGGCGAGTTGTTCCAGGCGGTCGCGGATGGTGGTGATCTGGACCTCGTCGAGCTCGCCGGTCACCTCCTTACGGTAGCGGGCGATGAAGGGGACGGTGGCGCCTTCCTTCAGGAGCTGGGCGGTGGCGGCGACCTGGGTGACTTTCACGCCGGGGAGTTCCTGGGTGATGCGCAGGACGTGTTCGGCGTTGAGGTGGATTTTGGGCGGGGCCGGCGGGGTGTCGGTGGCGGGGGCGGACGGCGGGAGAGAGAGGTCGGACATGGTGAAGAGGGCTGGTCGCGCGGACGGCGCGGAGAACGCGAAGGGACGAGGGAAACGGGCGGGCCGGCCGGGGGAAATAAAAAAGCCCCGCCGGCGGCAAGCGCGGGCGGGGCGGAAGGGACAGGGGAGTGTTTCTCGCGAGCGTCCCGTGCTGTAGTGACTCAGGCCTTGGGGGCGCCGCCGACGAGGGCGAAGGTCAGCTGAATGGCGGGGGCGACCTTGTCCTCGTTTTTGCCGGGTTGGATGCCGAAGTCGCCGCGTTGGATGGTGAATTCGCCGCGCACGACGAGCAGATCGCCGCCGAGTTCGGGTTTGTTGATGCGTTTGCCGAAGGCGCCTTCGAGGTGGCTGAGGGTCACGGGGACGAGCACGTCCTTGGAGACGCCCTTGAGGGTGAACTTGCCGGCGGCGACGGCGGACCATTTGCCCTCACCGATGGATTTGACGGACTCGAGCTTGGAGAACTCGAAGCTGATGTCCTCGTGTTTGCCGGCGTCGATCCATTCGGCCCCGATGATGTGCTCGGTCATCTTGGCGTTGGGCACTTTCAGGGAGGAGGCCTCGACCTCGATCTCGCCTTTGGTTGCGGCGACGTCGGCCGGGTCGAAGGTGACGGTGCCCTCGACGGCGGAGGCGGTGCCCACGATGGGCTCGAGAACGGAATCGAGGGTGAACTGGATGGCGTTCACGCCCTTGGGGTCCTTGAAGTCATAGGCCTTGGGGGCGGCGACGGCGGACACGATGGTGAAGCCGGCGAAGGCGATGGTGCGGAGCACGGTGTTCATGGTGGTGTGGGTTGGGTGTCGGGTGGGAAAAGTTCAGGCTTGGGCGGGTTTCGGACCACGCCGGCCGAGGAAGGTTGCGGCGAAAATCACCGAGCCCGCGATGAGGCCGCCGCCGAGATAGTCGAGGCCGGGGACGAAGCGTTTCTCATACGTCACAAACTCGATCTCGGTGATCGGATCGACCTGCTTCACCGGCACCTGGTTTTGGGACCAGCCCCGGTGGTAGCCCTTGGCCGCCCAGACGCAGAAAATGTAGAGCATCAGAAAGGCGCCCGCGCCGCGCAGCAGGATGCGCCAGGCCGCGATGGTCTTTTCCGGCGGCAGCGCAGACTCGGTCGGCGGCGTGGTGGGGGCGGGAGTCATCTGGATGGGAGGCAACGGAATCGCCGCCGGGGCGCAAGCGGCGGCCGATTTTTTTGGGTCGCTCAAAGGATCAGCATGGCGTCGCCGTAGCTGAAGAAACGGTATTCGCGCGCGATGGCCTCGGCGTAGATTTCCTTCAGCCAGGCGATGCCGTCGGTCGATTCGGGGGCGAGGAACGCGGAGACGAGGCAGAGCAGGGTGGAGCGGGGCTGGTGAAAATTCGTCACCAGTGCGTCGATGGCGGCGAAGCGGTTCGGCGGGTAGACGTAGAGCGCGGCCTCGTCACGGAAGGTTTCGTCCGGCGCGGTCGGGCGCGCGGCGTGTTTGCGGCAGAAGTCCTCTAGGGTGCGCACGGTCGTGGTGCCGACCGCCACGCGGCGCGCGCCGGGCGGGGGCGAGAGCACGGCGGCGCGGGTGGCGGGGGGCACCTCGTAGACTTCGCGGTGGATGGCGTGGGCCTCGATGGTGTCGGTCGCGATGGGTTTGAAGGTGCCGAGTCCGACGTGGAGCGTTACGTCGGCGGTGCGCACGCCGGCGGCCTGGAGCGAGGCGAGTAGTTCCGGCGTGAAATGCAGACCGGCGGTGGGCGCGGCGGCGGCGACCTGGCGGGCGCGGTCGGCGTAGACGGTTTGATAACGCTCGAGATCGGCGACGCGCTCCTCGGCGGTGTGCTGGCGCGTGATGTAGGGCGGAAGCGGGACCTCGCCCACGCGGTTGGCGATGGCAACGATGGTCGAGGGACCGCCATCGGGACCTGGTGCGCAGGCGAAGGCGACGCGGGCCGCGCCCTCGGCGTCTTTTTCCAACACGGTCGCGGTGAAGGCGCCGGGGAGGCCGAAGGCGGCGCCGACGGGCAGTTTTTTGCCCGGGCGCAGCAGGCACCACCACTCGTTCTCGTCACCGGAGGCGGCGGGGCGCAGGAGGAGGCACTCGACCGAGCCGCCGGTCGGTCGGGCGGCGAGCAGGCGGGCGGGAAGCACGGCGGCGTTGTTCCGGAGGAGAATGTCGCCGGGGCGGAGATAGTCGCCGAGATCGGAAAAGGCGCGGTGCTCGAGCCGGTGTTCCGCGCGATGCACGACAAGCAGCCGGGACGCGTCGCGACGGGCGGCGGGGGTCTGGGCGATCAGGGCCTCGGGCAGGTGATAATCGAAGAGGTCGGTGGGCAGAGGAGGCATGCGCGGCGGGGGCGAAGTCGGGTGCGGCCGGGGAAAGAAGCTTGCCCTGCGCGGCGGCGCGAGTTTCTTCCTCGTTCCCTGTTGGCCACGCCGATGTAGCTCAGTGGTAGAGCAGCGGTATCGTAAACCGCTGGTCGTCAGTTCAATCCTGACCATCGGCTCCAGCTAAGCTGCTGATTTACAAGGACTTGCGCGATTTTGGCTTAAGTGGGCAAACTCGGCAAAATTGACTAATTGGTCTGGTTTTGCGTGACTGCATGACATGCTTCCAACCCTTCGCCCCTCCCCGCACCCCCGCTACCGCTGGCAGATCACCTACACTGACGCCACCCGCCGCACCGCCTCCGGCCGCGCGCGCACTTTTTATCGATACTTCAACGACGAGGTCGAGGCCAAGCGCGCCCTCGCCGCCATGGGCGGCGTGGTCGCCGAGGTCGGCGTAAGCGGCCTGCAGATGGACGCCACCCTTCGCGCCGACGCGATCACCGCGCGGGTCAAACTAGACGCGGCCGGACACGAGCACGTGAGCCTGACCGCCGCGGTGGATCGCTACCTCGGCAGCCAGGCCAGCGGCCCCGCAGCCCGCCAGTTGGTTACACCTTTCCTCGATGCTTTTCTCGACCACAAAACGCACGAGGAGAACGCACGACCCGAGACCCGCAGGAATCTGGAGGACCGCGTGGGAAGGTGGCTCGACTGGCAGTGTGTCGTCTCTGTCGGCGATATCACCCCGGAACGCTGCCTCGCCTTGCGCGCGCGTCGCGCCGCCGACGGTCGGCCGCTGTCCCGGCAAAGCGTGAAGAACGACATGGCCGCGGTAAGCAGTTTTCTCACCTACCTCGTGCGCGAGGCCAAGGTTCTGGCTTTCAACCCTCTTATGGGCCAGCGCCGGCCCAAGGTGGAGCGAGGCCGCCCCCGGCTTTACACCTCCGACCAATGCCAGCGGATACTCGACGCCGCCGCCCGTTATCCCGGCGGAGCCCGCCGGAAAGGCCCGCGCACCCCTGGTCTGCACGGCCGCGCCGTCGGTCTGCTTTTCCTCGCCGGCCTGCGCCCAAGCGAGGTCCCGCAGGCCCTCCTCCGGCTCGACGGGCACCACCCGGAGGTCCGCGTCGAAGGAGGAAAAATGCGCGGCCGGGCAAACCGCGTGGTGCCGCTCGCCCTCGCCGCCGCCGGGTGGCTCCGCGCGCAGCCGGCCGCCATCGTCCCGCCGAAGGTGAAGGAGCGTCGCGAGATCTGCCGACTGGCCGACGTGGAGTGGATCCAGGACGGAGCTCGCCACACCTGGATCAGCGCGCAGTGCGAGATCCTGCGCGACGACGGCGCCGTCGCCCGCATGGCCGGGACCAGCCCCGGCATGATCTATGGGCATTACCATGCCCTAATGGACCAGGGTGAAGCTCGCGCCATCGCCCAGCTCGGCGACGGGAACAAGGCGACAGCGCCTCGACCGGCGGCCAAGACGAAAGTGTGAAGGGCCTTAGCCAAACTCGGAATCGATTGAATCGATTCCGCACGCTCGCTTAACCCAATGCTAAGCGTTCGACCATAAATCGAAAGGCTCCCGCGAAAGGTTCGGCACCATGTTATGCGCAACGCCGACCTTGAAGCACTCCGCGCCCGTGCCGTCGCTGCGGAGTAGCTTACCGCGCTCAACGAAGTCGCGTTCCAAGTGCGCTGCGGCCTCGGCACCCTCCAAGCCCGGGACCGGACCGGCCGATACAGCCCGACGCCTAGTCCTCGCCGCTTGGCTCCTGAGCGAGGAACACGGCTGGACGGTCAAGCGGATCGCCAAGGCCTTTCATCGAAGCGAGCGCCGGATCGCGTCGGTTTTGGCCGGCCAACCCAAGATTAGGCCGAAACGAGGCAGAAAAAGCGCAGTTATGTCAGGGTTCACCCTGAAGTAACTCTGCAAAACCGCGTGCGGAGCTTGACTCGGCCACCGACAGTGGGCGCGTGCAACACGAGCCCGTCATCCCGCCGCCCGACAAGCCGGAAATCCCTAGCATGGCCGAGGCCTGCGCCGAGGTCACCCTCGCTATCATGCCGAACGGACTGGTCGTCCTGACAACCCAGCCCCGCGCCTGCGTCCTCGCCCTCCTCCGGAACGGCATGATCGCGGCGAGGTCGCTCTGGGCGAAGACGAGCTGGAGATCCTGCTCGTCCTCGCCATCGGATGAATCGACCCGGGGGCTCGGGAAGAATTAGCG
>JAIXVP010000285.1 GCA_027482905.1 Opitutaceae bacterium | reverse complement strand
CTTGAAGATGGTGAAACTCTCGCGGCGCAGGCGGCCGCGCAGGGCGTTGGCGGTGTCGAGCGGGAAGCGGCGCTGATTGGCCAGCGCACCCTCGACCGCGCGGCGGAGTTCGCCGGCCTCGGGCATGAGCTCAAGGATCTTGCCGGGAAAGCGCAGTTGCTCGACTGAACGGACCACGCGTCCGCGCGCCTCGGTCAGGAGCCACTGGCGGGCTTCCTCCAGCGAGTCGAAGGACGGCAAAACCGGGGCGGCGACGGCGGGAGCCTCGGGAGCGACCGCCTCGGGGGCGGGCGCGGGCTCGACGGCTTCATCGGCGACCGGGGCGGTCGGGGCGGGAGCGGCGGCATCCGGCTTGGGGGCGCGCACCGGCGCGGGCTTCACCGTGTAGCGCGTGGTTTTCTTCATCTTCTCCAACCACTGGGCGACGACCTCGGGGTCGCGCACGCTTTCGATCTTGGATTTATAGGCTTCCAGCGGGATGCGGATGTTCGCCGCGTGGTGCTGGGCGAGGATGGAAACGTAGCGATGGTAGTTGGGCGGAGCCAGCAGGGCGCCGGTGATGGTGCAGCGGTTGACCACCTGGAAGTTGCCCTTGGGCGGCTCGATCTCGACCTCGGAAGAATCGAAAAAGTTGCCCAGGTGCTTCTCGAGCACGTGCGCGATGGCGGCGTCCTCGGTGTCGAAGGGCACGCCGTCCGGCACCGAAACGAAGAACGGTGCGGGTTTGACCCCGGGCGTGAGCGCGGCCTCGCCCTCGCCGGCGGGCGCGGCGGGTTTGGCGCCCGGCTGGATGCGTTGGACAACCGCCACGAAGCGCTCGTTTTTCTCCACCACCGAACGGGCGATGTAGAAGAGCTCGAAGGTGCGGCAGGACTTGCGGATGGCCTCGGCGAGGACCTTGAAGCTGGCGTCCTCGGGGTAGAAGGTGACGCTGAAAAAGGGGCTGATGTAGGGGCCGGCCGGCTCGCGCGGCGGGCCACGGAAATCACCGCGGGGACCACCCGGACCGCCCTCGCGACGCGGACCGCCGGGACCGCCGCCACCGGGACCGTCGCGGCGTTCAAAGCGCGGACGCTCGCCGCCCCGGAAACCTCCGGGGCCGCCGGGACCACCCTGAGCACCGTCGCGGCGAAAGGGAGGACGGTCACCGCCCGCAGGGGCGCCAGGGCCGGCCGGAGCCGCACCATCCGTGGCCGGGCCGCCGGGCGCGCCGGCGGGGCGCTTGAAATCACCTCGCCGATCCCGGACCACCGGGGCGCCGCCGTCGCGGCGCGGGCGGTCGTCCCGGCGATCTTCGCGCCGATCCGGCCGGGGCGCGCCACCGGAGCCACCTCCCTTGTCCTGACTCCATGAGGTGCCGAAGCTGAACCCCTGGAGTTGGGTCAGATCGAGCTTGTTGAGCCCGGAATTGGATTCGGGCGTTTGCGGGGAGGGCGTCTCATCCATGCGAATTGACAAAGCGGGCTGCGAGCCGGCGAAGGTGTGTTGAGCGGGAGTGCGGGGGTGCGCGGAAGGCGCGGGACGAACGCAGCTTCGCGGCGGACTCCACGCAGGCAAGCCGTTTCCCGCCCCTTGGTCGTGGCGTTTCCGTTACAATCCACGCCTCGCGACCGCTCCGGGAAGCCATCGTGATCGGGTTTCGTGATGAATACCCCGGAATCTGACTGTTCAGTGCGGACAACCTAGGCCGCGGGTGCGATTCGCTCCTAGTTGTTCTCCATCAGGCACGACAGCGGACCGAGTTTCTTCCCGTCGCCACCTTTCATCGCGATCACGCTCGCGGACCTCCCCCGTCACCCTTCCCCGCACCATGCTCCCCGCCGCTTCGCCCCGTTTTCCACTCTTTTTGCTGCTCGGGGTGCTCGGCCTCGCCGCATGGACGCTGCGCGCCGAACGCGCCGTCTACGATTTCGACCCCGGATGGCGCCTGCTCGTCGGCGATGCCAAGGAGGCTTCCGCCCCTGGTTTCGACGACTCCGCATGGACGCCCGTCACCCTCCCCCGAGCTTGGAACGAGGACGACGCCTTCCGCGTTTCAATCGCGGAACACCGCACCGGAATCGCCTGGTATCGCAAGGCCTTCGTCCTCCCGCCGGGCGCCGCCGGGAAAAAAATCTACGTCGAATTCGAGGGCGTTCGGCAAGGGGCGGAATTTTTCCTCAACGGCAAATCCCTCGGTCTGCACGAGGACGGCATCACCGCGGTCGGCTTCGACCTCACCCCGCTCGCCCAGGCCGCCCCGGCCGTGAACGTCCTCGCCGTGCGCACCGACAACGCCTGGGACTACCGCGAGCGCGCCACCAACCAGCGCTACCAGTGGAGCGATAAAAATTTCAACGCCAACTACGGCGGTATCCCCAGACACGTCCGCCTCCACGTCCTCGATCCGCTCCACCAAACCCTCCCGCTCTACAACGGCCTCGGCACCGTCGGCGTCTATGTTTACCCGACCGACTTCGACCTGCCCGCCGGGACGGCCGTCATCCACGCCGAATCCGAAATCCGTAACGACCACCCGACCCCGCGCTCGTTCGACTACGAAGTCGAGGTCGCCGATCTCGACGGCAAGGTCCTCGCCACGTTCCGCGCCGACCGACCGACGACCCTCGCCGCCGGCGCCATAACCACCGTGTCCGCCGCCGGACGCGTCTCCGGCCTCCATTGGTGGACGTGGGGCCGGGGCCACCTCTACGACGTCACCACCCGACTCCGCGTCGACGGGACGGCCATCGACTCGGTCCGCAACCGCACCGGTTTCCGCCAGACAAAATTCGCCCATGGCGCGCTCGAGCTCAACGGCCGCGTCCTCCAGTTGAAGGGATACGCCCAACGCACCTCCAACGAGTGGCCCGCCATCGGCCTGTCGGTGCCGCCTTGGCTGAGCGATTTCTCCAACGGGCTGATGGTTGAGAGCGGCGCCAACCTCGTCCGCTGGATGCATATCGCCCCCTGGCGCCAGGACGTCGAATCGTGCGACCGCGTCGGCCTGATCCAGGCGATGCCGGCCGGCGATTCGGAAAAAGACGTCGAGGGACGCCGCTGGGAGCAGCGCGTCGAGGTCATGCGCGCCTCGATCGTCTCCTACCGCAACAACCCCTCGATCCTCTTCTACGAGGGCGGCAACAACGGCATCTCCGGGGCGCACATGGCCGAGCTGCGCGCCGTCCGCGACCGCTACGATCCCCGCGGCGGCCGCGCGTCCGGCTCGCGCGACATGCTCGGCAGCCGCGAGGCCGAATACGGCGGCGAGATGCTCTACATCAACAAGAGCGCCGGAAAACCGCTCTGGGCCATGGAATACTCCCGCGACGAGGGCCTGCGAAAATACTGGGACGAGTTCTCGCCGCCCTTCCACCAGGAGGGCGATGGTCCCGAGCACAAGGGACAACCGGCGCCGGCCTACAACCACAACCAGGACGCCCACGCCATCGAGAACGTCCGCCGCTGGTATGACTTCTGGCGCGAACGCCCCGGCACGGGAACCCGTGTCAGCGGCGGCGGCGTGAACATCATCTTCTCCGATTCGAACACGCACTATCGCGGGGCCGAAAACTACCGCCGCTCCGGCGAAGTGGACGCCATGCGTTTGCCGAAGGACGGCTTCCATGCCCACCGGGTGATGTGGGACGGCTGGGTCGACGTGGAGCGTCCCCGCGCCCACCTCCTCGGCCATTGGAACTACGCGGCCGGCGTGACGAAACCCGTGCACGTCGTCTCCAGCGCCGAGATTGTCGAGTTGCGCCTCGACGGCAAACCGCTGGGCCGCGTCGAGCGACCGGAATACCGTTTCCTCTTCACCTTCTCCGACGTCGCCTGGCGGCCCGGCGTGCTCGAGGCCGTGGGCTACGACCAGGCCGGCCGGGAACTTTGCCGCGATCGACGCGAGACCACCGGCCCGGCCGCCGCCCTGCGCCTGACCTCGCGGGTCGCGCCCGACGGACTCGGTTTCAAGGCCGACGGCGCCGACCTCGCCCTCCTCGAAGTCGAGGTGATCGACGAAGCCGGACGCCGCGTGCCCACCGCCCTCGACGAGGTCGACTTCACAATCGAAGGTCCGGCCGAGTGGCGCGGCGGCATCGCCCAGGGCCCCGGAAACTTCATCCTCTCACGCAAACTGCCGGTGGAATGCGGCGTCAACCGCGCCCTCCTCCGCTCGACAACCAAGCCGGGCCGCGTGACCGTCCGCGCCGCCGCCGCCGGCCTGAAATCCGCCGAACTGGCGCTCGAATCCGTCGCGGTGCCCGCGCCCGTCTCCGCCGGCGTGTATCCGCACCTCCCCGACACCGGCCTGTCCCCTTCCCTCCTCCGCCCGGTCCCGCCCGCCGGCCCCGGTATCCGGATCACCCGCACGCCCGTCGGCATCGCCTCCGCCGCCGCCGGGGGCGGGGGCGGGGCGGACAAAATCGCGCTCGCCTACGACGACAACGAGGACACCGCGTGGAGCAGCGAGGGCGACGCGTGGGCCGAGTTCACGCTCGCGCGCTCCGCCACGCTCACCGAATTGACCGCCCGCCTTCCCGGCTGGCGGTCGCGCACCTACCCCATCCTGATCACGGTGGACGGAAAGGAGGTCTATCGCGGGACCACGTCGACCAGCCTCGGCTACGTGACGCTGCCCCTTCGCCCGACGGCGGGCCGCGTGGTCCGTTTGCAACTCATCGGTTCGAACGAGGTGGACACCACCTTCGGCGCCCTGACCGAGGTGGCCAACGCCAAGAACGCCTCCGACCGGGCGCCCGTCGCCCGCGGAACGCTTGGTCTGGTCGAGATCGAATTCTACGAGGCGATCGCTCCCTGAGCGCTCCCTGAGCAGCCATCGCGCGCGGTCGACGCGCGCTTTTGTCGATAGCGCGAACGGCACGGCGTCTTGTAACGACCCGGCAAATACGAATCGTCCCCTCCGCCCCCGGCACGGATACGTCCGAATCCGGATTCGTGACCGTTCTTTCCCGACTTTTCCCCATGAACCCCACCCCAGATCACCCCACCGTTCCCCCGCGCGGCGCCCGCCGCTTCATCTCCGCCTGCGTTCTCGCCGCCGCCCTCCTGCCCGCCTCGTTGTTCGCCGCCTTCGGCCTGACCAACAGCGGCGGCTTCTACACCGTCGATACCGGCGCCGGCCTGGTGTTCAAAATCAACCAGGCCAACGGTGACCTGACTTCGCTTACCTACAACGGCACCCAGCTCCAAGATCAGACCAAGTTCTCCGGCGTCAGCTCCGGGCTCGGATCCGCCACGGTGACCGCGACGACCTACGGCACGAACTACATCAAGATCGCCTGCGCCACCTCCACGCTGACGCACTATTACATGGCGCGGAACGGCTACAACCACGTCTACCTCGCCACCCACATCACCGCCGAGCCCGCCGTGGGCGAGCTGCGTTACATTTTCCGCCTCAGCACCGCCACCCTGCCCAACGCCCCCGTCGCGTCGGACAACCGCAACAATACCGGCGCGGTCGAGAGCTCCGACGTCTTCGGCCTGGGCAACGGCCACACCCGCTCGAAATTCTACGGAAACGACCGCGCGATCGATCTCGACGCGGTCGCGCAAGGCGCCACCGGTTCGGGCGTGGGCGCCTTCATGGTTTTCGGCACCCGCGAAAAAGCCTCGGGCGGCCCCTTCTTCCGCGACATCCAGCACCAGACCGGCGCGCAAAACGAGGTCTACAACTACATGAACTCGGGGCACAACCAGACCGAGGCCTTCCGTCTCGGCCTGCACGGCCCCTACGCGCTCGTGGTCACGAACGGCTCCGTCCCGAGCACCGCGCTCGATTTCAGCTGGATCCAGTCCGGCGGACTGAACCTCGCCGGCTTCGTCCCGACCACCGGCCGCGGTCGCGTGATCCTGAACGGCCTTGCCGGCCGGGACACCGCCTACGCCTACACCGTGGCCTTCGCCAACGCCAACGCCCAGCACTGGACCGCCGCGTCCGCCTCCAACGGCTCGGCCGCCTGCTACAACATGCTCCCGGGCACCTACACCATGACCGTCTACAAGGGCGAACTCGGCGTCTACACCGAATCCGTCACCGTCACCGCGGGCAACCCCACCACCCTCAACACCCGCACCATCACCGGCGATCCCTCCGCCACCACCCCCGTCTGGCGTATCGGCAACTGGGACGGCACCCCGCTCGAATTTCGCAACGGCCAGACCTTCGCGCTTCGCCACCCGGTGGATAGTCGGAACCAGCCTTGGGGACCGGTCACACACGCCACCGGCGCCGCCACCAACAACTTTCCCGCCGCCCAGTGGAAGACCGGCGTGAACGACCCGACCACCGTGACCTTCAACCTGACCGCCGGGCAGGTCGCCGCGCGCACCGTGCGCATCGGCATCACCGCCGCCTACGCCGGCGGCCGGCCCAAGATCCAGATAAACAGCTGGAGTTCGACCAACCCGACTGCCTCCGCCCAGCCGGACTCCCGCTCGCTGACCATCGGCACCTACCGGGGCAACAACACGCTCTACACCTACGCCGTGCCCGCCAGCGCCTTCGTGGTCGGCGCGAATACGCTGACCATCACCACCATCTCCGGATCCAGCGGCACCACGTTCCTCAGCCCCGGCTTCAGCTACGACTGCGTGGATCTTTACTGAGCCCGGCCGCTCTCTCCCGGAGGTCCTCGACGCAGGATCTCCGGGACCACCCGCCGGAACGCCGCGTCCGCCGCCGCGTCGTCCTCGATGCCTTCGACCACGAAAGTGAGGTGGTAGTAGTCCACCCCGCGCCGTCCCTCGCGCACCTGCCGCAGGCGCAGCGCCGTCACATCGCCCATCGCCGCCCCTTCGTCGAGCGCCGCGCCCGCATAGCCGTCCCATACCGCGAAGAACACCCGCTGAGTCCGCTCCCCGGACCGAAATCGATAGGCCCGAAACCGGATCGCCACGCCCTCGGCGACAACCTCCACATCCCGGGCCGCGCCCTCCCGCCGCGCCCCGATGCCCGGCAGGCAAATCGACGGATCGTGCAAAAACACCCCGCCGCTGAATCGCGGATCGCCGCTCCAGTTCAGGCAAAGCACCAGCCATCGCTCCCCGCGCGAAAAGTCGTCGCGATAGCGCCCCTCCTCCCGGTTGTAACGAAGGAGATCCCGGGCCGCCCTCGGCAACGTGGTGGCCTGCCAATCCTCCGCCTCGCCCAGGCTCCAACGGACCCGCGAGGGCGCGGCCTCGCCCCGGTCAAACCAGAAGCGGGTGCCGACCTCCGCCGCGAGCATGACCGCCACCACCGCGAACGCCCGGCGTCCAGCCGCGACGTCCTCCGGGACCAGCCGCGCGGGAGTATTCGTCGTAGGCGTCGACGCCGCCACACCGCGCGCAAAGACCCAACCCAGCGCAGCCACCGCCGCGAGCGTGCCGAGCAGCGCCCATTCGCCGGCCGCCTCGTGCCGCGCCTCCATCGTCGGGATATCCCGCGTCGCCGCGATCCAAGTCAGAAAGGTGGTGCGCATCAGATTGCCCGCGACCGCGACCACGAGGGCGGCGAGGAACAATCCGAGCCGGCGCCGCCAACCCAGCCGGAACAGCTCGCCCAAAAAGAACGCCGCCATGGCGACCGTCTGCAACGACCGAAGGCCGCTGCACGCCTCCTCGATGCCCACCACGCCCGACGCCACCTCGATGACCCGGCCGCTGGCCACCGCCGGCTGGCCAAGCAAGGAGACCGCCTCCGCCGCGACCTGCGCGTTCAGGGCGGTGCCGGCCAGCGCGAACGGGGCCTGGATGGTCACCGGCCACGGCAACGCGGTGAATATGAAAAAAAGCGGCGGTGCGAAGTGCGTCGCGCGCCCCCACCCCGCCCGCCCCGCCAGTCCCGCCCAGGTGGCAAGCACGGCCAGGGCGGTCGCGCCCCACAGCGCGCGGGGCCAGAAAGGATTCGCCTCCAAGATCGGCAGCGCCAGCGCCAGCCCGATCAACCCGCACGCCGCAAGCATCCACGCCCAACGCGATCCGCCGGCCGTCGACGCCGGGGCGTCGTGTCGCCGCTCCCACGCAAGATAAAGCGCCAGAGCCGGCACCGCCCACCCGTGCATCAACTCGGGGTCGCCCCGCCACCCCGGCGCCAGCCGCAGCAGGAGCGGCGTCCACAACGCCGCCAGCGCGAGCCCGCCGGCCGGGACGGGACCCGGCTTCATGGTCGGGCCGGCGTGCTCTCGCCACCCGGCGTCGCGGTGGGGCTCTCCGCCGCCGGCAGCGCGCCGACGGCGCTGGCCGCCGCCGCCTCGGCCTCGGCCCGGGCCTGAGCCGCCCGCTCGGCGGCGCGTTTGCGACGCTCGTGCGAGGAAATCGCCGAACCGAGGAGGAGTTGCTCCTCGCGCATCAAGCGGTCACGGTCCAACCCGCCGAGCGTGGCTTGCAGCGCCGGCTCGTCGTCGCGCTCGGCGGCCAGGATCGCGGTCCACAACCCGGCGCGCGGATCTTTTTTCCCATCTTCGGGCAGGCGCTCCAGCAAGGCCGACGCCTCCTCCGCGCGGCCCGCCCGCCACAGCGCGCCCGTCCCGGCCAGCAGGGTGGCGGTGCGGGGCGCGTCACCTTCCGCTGAAAGCAGCCGCTCGACCCGCGCCAACTGCGCCGGGTCGCTCCGATTGAGCAGGGCCCCCAGCATGACCCAGGTTTGCTGGACGGCCGGGTTGTCCGGCGCGCGCGGCGCCCACTTTTGATACAGCCGCCAGAGTTTATCCATGTCGCGCTGCGCGGAGTAGCTGACGCGGAGCGCCTCGCAGGCCCAGTATTCGCGGGGATAGCGGTCCACGATGGTCTGGAGCGCGCGGTCGGACCCCTCGCGGTCGCCCCAGAGACCGGCCAGCCGCGCCAGGGCGCGCAGTCCCGGCAGCGAATCGACCGAGGTCGCCACCGCATCCTCCCAGGCGGCGCGGGCGCGTTGCGCACCGAAACGCAGGCGCTGGACCCGCGCGGCGAGCAGCAGGTCGATGGTCTCGACGGGGACGCGCCCCCAGGACCCGGACTCGAGCTGCCTCCTCAAACGCGGAAGATCGTTGAGCCGCGCCGCCAGATCGGTCGCCGCGCCGGCCACCTCCCGCGCGGTGCGGAGCGGCTCGGGCAGGCCGTCGATCCAGGCCAGCGCGCGCGGCCCGAGATCCACGTCGCTCAGCCAGCGGGCGAAGAGCGCGGCGTCGTTGGCGTTTTCCGCCGCCGCTTTCTCCAGTCCGTCCAGCAGATCGCGCCAGCCCGGCGGCTCGCCTGGGAGGTCTGTCTGCGGCGCAAGTCCGGCCAGCTCCGGGCGGAACACCGCGCGCAACAAGGCCACCTCCGCGTCCGCCCGCGCGGGGTCGCGGCTCGCGGCCACAAACTTGAGCCGCTCGAGGCCGACGCGCACCCGCAACGCCGGTTCGCGCACGAGCACGTCCAGTTCGCGCGCGGCCTCGACCGACACCGACGTATCCGCCGACCAAAGACGGATCGCGGCCAGATTAAAGCGCGCCGAGGCGTCGGCCGGATCGGCCGCGATCAAATCCGCCAGATGGTTCTCGAACTCCGCCGTCCGGCCCATGGCCAGCGCGACGGCGGCCGCCAGGCGGTGAAAAGCCGAATCGCGCCGCCCCGCCTCCTCGAGTTCGCCGAGACCGCCCCGCGCGGCGTCGATATCCCCGAATCGCAGCGCCTCGGTGACCAACGCCACCCGCAGGCCGGTGTCGCCGGGCTCCAGCCGCGCGAGGTTTTGCCGCGCCACGACCGATTCCGGGGAACCGATCCGGGTGAGGAAGGCGGCCGCCTCGCGCCACACCCGCGGATCGTTCTGGTCGATCTCGGTCGCCCGCCGGAGCGCGAGCATGGCGTTGCGGTAATCGTCGCGCTCCGCGAAAGACTCCACCTGGGCCAAGGCCTGCCGCTGCCGCCACTGGTGCCAACCGGCCCGCCCGAAACCCTTGTAGGCGCCCCAGCCGAGGGCGAGAACCAGAGCGAAGCCGCCCAGCCAGACCATGTCGCGTTGGATGTCCGAAAGCCGCCGCCACAGCTCTCGCACCCGCCGACGTTGACGGGAGAAAAACCGAGGGCGGGAGGAGGCGGGAGCAGCGGGCACGACTTTAGGTAAAACGCGGTAGCGGAAAACGATAGATTGAGCTTCGTTTACAAAACATTCGCAGGGATGATCGCCACACAATAACCCTACGCAAGATGACCGCCGCGCAACATCGTTTATTTGTCGCCTCCCTGCTCGCCATCGGCGCGGGAGCGCAGGGCGCGCTCCGGGCGCAGACGGTGATCAGCTCCTTCACCACCACCACCTTCGCCGGCTCCCCCAACGGACCGGTCACGACGGACGAGACCAACTTCACCTTCAACAACACGGTGACCTCGGTGACGTCCTTCACCGCCGGTTCCACGGCCTACCAAGTCAGCGGGACCGCCGATCAAGTTTTTGTCCGGCGTAACGCGGTCAACGCCACCCAATCCTCGGTTTGGTATACCAGCACGGGGACGGGAGTTTTCACCGCCGCCCACAGCGAGGATTACGGCCAGCTCCTGCTCGGCAACAACATCAACCGCGGTTCCGACAACACCTTCGCGAACGGCACCGGACCGACCACCGGCAATATCGAACGCCTGGATTTCGTGTTCACCGGCTCCCTCACCGCAAACGCTTCCATGGGGTTCGCCGTGTTTGATCGAGGAGCGTCCAGCGTCCACGATGGATTCAAGATCGCGCTCATCACCGGTTGGGACGGCGTGAACAACGTGCCCACCGCCTACAGCCAACTCTTTTTCCAGGCCCCCAACTGGACCCCGGCGTTGAACGCGGGCGGCGACTTCGACTACACCCTGTTTCGCTACAACGCGAACAACGACCTCTCCGCCGCCACCGCCGCGACCGAAACCGGCAATCAAGGCATAGGTGGCGTGGTCTTCACCATCGGTAACTTCAACGTCGCCCCTGGCACCCCGGTCTACGGCTACTCGCTTTTCGGCTACGACGTGACCGACGCCGGCTCGTCGGCCAATCTGATCGACTACACCAACACGACCTTCTTCCCGACCACGACCGACGGCGCGACCGGCGGCGGCGGTATCGACCTCGCCGCCGTCAACGGCATCACGTTCTCCGCGATCCCCGAGCCCTCCACCTGGGCGTTGGGCGGCGTGACGCTCGCGGGCCTGGCCATCGCGGCCCGCCGCCGCGCCACGTCCAAGGCCGGGGTTCAAACCGCGTCGTAAATCTGAACGCGCTCCCAGCGGGCCTTGAAGTTGTCCACGAAGGCCCGGTGGATCGGGTGCACCTGGTAGGCGTCGTGGGCCGCGACGTCCGCGAACAGGATCGTCAACGCGAACGAGTAAGTGGCGTCCACCACCGGGCGCGGCGGGATCGGAGCAGGGGAGCCGATGTGCAGGGAGCCGACGCTCGGGATGGCGCGGAGGGATTCGAGCCCGTCGCGGCGAAACGCCTCGCGCTGCGCGGCATCAAGGTCGGGGCGAAGCCAGAAAATCACGGTGTGGATGAGCATGGTCAAAAGGGGTTCGGTCCGAGCGTCGCGTCCACGCCAGCTTTCCCGCGAGCCAAAAAACCCTTTCCACCCCGCCCCGCGACCGGTTGACTCCTCCCTTTCCGCTATGCCTGCGCCCGTCAACATCCAGCTCATCGGCCCCGAGGTCGCGATCGCGTGGGACGACGGCGTCGAGACGTATTTCCTCGGCGAGGACCTGCGCGCCGCCTCGCCCAGCGCGGAAAACATCGGCGAGCACGACATCTTGGGCAACAAATACGGCGGCGACGGCCCGAAGCGCTTCCCCGGCGTGACCGTGGGCGGCTGGGAAAAGGTGGGCAACTACGCCCTGCGCTTCGATTTCAGCGACGGCCACCGCACCGGACTGTTTTCCTACGCCTACCTGCGCGAACTCGCCGCCCGACATCGCTAGGAGCGCGCCGCCGCTCGCCCGCGCTCCCCCCCTGCCCTCCCGTCCGCTTTGTCCGCGCCCCCGGGCGAGTGCCCGTTCTCCTGATTTTCATTCGTCATTCGGAATTCGTTCTTCGTCCATTGCCATCATGTCCTGCCCCGCCCGCACCACCCCGCCCGAGATCGAGCTCGGCTCGACCCTTCAGCCGAAATTCGGCCCGGACGGCCTTCTTCCCTGCATCACCCAGGACTTCGCCACCGGCCAGGTCCTGATGTTCGCGTTCATGAACGCCGAGTCGCTCGCCCACACCTTGCGGACCAAGAAAGCCACCTATTGGAGCCGTTCTCGCAACAAGCTCTGGGTCAAAGGCGAGGAGTCGGGCAACGTGCAATGGGTAAAAGAACTCTACACCGACTGCGATCAGGACGTCGTCCTCATCAAGGTCGAGCAAAGCGGCGCCGCGAACGCTTCCTGCCACAACGGCTACCAAAGTTGTTTCTATCGCCGCCTGGAAAATCTCGACGGTGGCGACTTCAAACTCGGCTTTGTGGCCGAGCGGCTCTTCGACCCTGCGACGGTCTACAAAAAGAAGTAGAACAAAGTCCGCGCAACGAGGCTCGGCCGCGTCGTGCAAGGGTCCGTGAAGACCCCTGTCCGACGCCCGGCCGGTGAGGCGGAAGGCGCGTCAGTCTTCCAGCTCCACGTTCCAGTAGGCCAGATCGAGGAAGTCCTTCCACCGTTCGCGCTGGCGGTTGTTCAGCACCAGCGAGATCACCGGCCGCCACTTGGGGCGCACCGGCTTGCAGACCAGGCGCATGTGGGCTTCGTGCGGGAGTCGGTTGGCCTTGCGGGAATTGCACTTGATGCAGGAGCAGACGATGTTCTCCCAAGTCGTCCGGCCGCCACGATCCCGCGGGATCACGTGGTCGAGGTTGAGTTCCTCCCGCGGGAAAATCCGGCCGCAATACTGGCAGGTGTCCTTGTCGCGGGTGAAGACGTTGCTGCGGGTAAGCTTCAGCTCCTTGGTCGGCAGCTTGTCGAAAAAAGTCAGGAGAATCACGCGCGGCAGGCGGATGGTCGTCTTCGGAGTGTGCACCATGTCGAGCAATTCGACCGGCGGATTCACCCGGGAGAAATCCATCCAGTCCAGAAACGAGAAGACCCGAAAGTCGTCGCGGTAGTGGTGGATGACGGCCGCGTGTCCGCGGGCAAGGAGAGCGAAGGCGCGTTTGGCGCAGATGACGTTCACCGCCTGCCAAAGGCGATTCAGGACCAACACCGGCTGATCGAGGACAAGCTCCATGTTGGGCCCCATCGGGTAGGGCTCGTCCGAGTGCCTGTCAAGACGCACACCGTAAAGACGAGGTAACGCAACCACGCGCGCGTTCGTCTGCCTCCTTGCGCGCGGGACGCTTCGCCGCTGCGCTGGTCCTCCGTCGCCCGTGTCCAGCCCCCGCCCGCTCCTCGCCCAAATCCGCCTGCTCTCGGCTCTCGTCCGCCCCTTCTGGGTCTCCGAGGAACGCTGGCCCGCCCGTCTCCTGCTCGGCTCCGTCATCCTGCTGACCCTGGCGCAAAACTGGATCGCGGTCCGCCTCTCCTACTGGAATCGGGAGTTTTTCGACACCGTCCAAAAGGGCGACTACGCCTTTTTCGTCAACCTGGGCGTCGCCATGCTCGGCCTCGTGGTCTGCTCGATCACCTTCTGGCTGGCCGAGGATTATCTCTTCTCGTCGCTGAAAATCCGGTGGCGCCGCTGGATGACCGACCGCTTCCTGCGCGACTGGCTCGGCGACCGCGCCCACTACCTCGGCCAGCTTGGCGGCCACCAGGGCGACAACCCGGATCAGCGCATCAGCGAGGACATCCGCGCCTTCGTCTTCACCACCCTCGACCTCGGGATGCAGCTCTTCGCCGCCATCGCCGCGCTGGTGTCGTTCGTGGTTATCCTGTGGTCGCTTTCCTCCGGCGTGCCGGTCCACTCCCCTCCGGCGTCGCCGTTTCCCGCCCTGCCCGAGCACCTCGCTTGGTTGACCATACCAGTCGAGGTCGCGTGGTCGCTCTATGTAGGCTTCACCGACGCGTTCGCCGCCATCCCCGGACACCTGGTGTGGATCTGCCTCGCCTATTCCCTCGCCGGCATGTGGCTGGTCGGGCGCGTAGGCCGCCCCATCATCGGGCTGAATTACGAGATGCAGAAACTCGAGGCCGACTTCCGCTTCGGACTCGTCCGCTTGCGCGAGAACAGCGAGAGCACCGCCCTGGTCGAGGGCGAGACCGCCGAGCGACGCACCCTCGGAATGAGCTTCACCCGCATCGTGGGCAACTTCAACGCCACCCTGATCCGCCGCCTCCACCTCAACGCTTTCAAGTCGGTCTACTACCGGCTCTCCGACGTCGTGCCGCTCTTCCTCTCCGCCCCGCGCTTCTTCGCCGGGGCCATCTCGCTAGGCCAGTTGACCCAGCTCACCGGGGCCTTCGGCCGGGTGCAGAGCAGCCTGAATTTCTTCGTCAACTCCTACGAGACCATCGCCCAGTGGTGGGCCATCACCGAGCGGCTCGACGGCTTCATGCGCGGCATCGAGCACTCCCGCCGCCTGCGCGAGACCCAGCGAGCGGTCTACGCCTCCGGCCGCAGCGAGGATCGCCTCGAGGTGTCCGACCTCGCGCTTTTTCGCCCCGACGGACGCCTGCTGCTGGCGCCGTTCAGCTTCACGGTGCGGCCCGGCGATTCGGTGCTCATCACCGGCCCCTCCGGGAGTGGTAAAAGCACTATCCTGCGCGCCCTGGTCGGACTCTGGCCCTACGAACGCGGCCGCGTCCTTCTGCCCGTGCCCTTCGATTGCATGGTGATGCCTCAAAAGCCCTACCTGCCCATCGGCACGCTCCGCGCCGCCCTCGCCTACCCGCGCGCGCCGGAATGCTACGACGACGGCGCCTGCATCCGCGCCCTGGAGCTGTGCGAGTTGCCCGCCCTCGCCACCCGCCTCGACGAGGAAGCCCACTGGGCCCAGATCCTCTCCGGCGGCGAACAACAACGCCTCGCCCTCACCCGGGTTTTCCTGCACCGCCCCGCATGGTTGTTTCTGGACGAGGCCACCGCCGCGATCGACGAAAACGCCGAACTCGCGTTCTACCACCGGCTGCGCGCCGCCCTGCCCGGCCTGACCTACGTGACCATCGCCCACCGCAGCAGCCTGCGCAACGTCCACGGCCGCCATTTCATGATCGAACACGCCGGCGACGGCACCCTCGCCCTGCGAGAGGACCGCACCCCGCCCATCCCGCCGACCTGACCGCCCCGGATGCGATTCCCGCCCGGGGCCGCACCCGCCTCAGGCCGCGAAACGTCTGGCGATAAGCGCGTCGACCCGTCGCTTCGACTCCACCACCTCGTCCACCGTGACCCGCGGGCTGAGTTCGAGGGTCAAAAGATGCTCCGGCCGCCAAAACGAACTGACCATGTCAAAGTCGATGCAACCCGCCCCGATGGCCTGGTGATCCTTGCCCTTGTCGTTTACGTCGTGGAGGTGAAAGCCCAGCAAGCGGGCCGCGTTCTGCGCCAGGTGCTCCCGATGTTTCAAGAGGCCCATACCCTCCTTGATCTTGGCGTGGCCGCTGTCGTGCCAGTATCCGCAGGCCGTCTCCGCGCCGAGGGCCTCGAACAGCGCGGGGAAATCATCGTCGAGTGGTAACTCCTCCAGTTTCTCGCGGTTTTCGCAACCGACCCGGATGCCTCGCTCGAGCGCGTAGGCGTTCACCTCCGCGAGACTCTTGATCGTCTGCTGCCATGCATCCGGCATGCGCCCGCGTAGCGTCGCGAGCGCCTTTTTCACCAACCGCGCATAATCCGGATCCTTGGCAATGGTCGCCTCCGGATGTTTGTTCAGATAGGAGTGCAGCTTGACCGAGGGCGGAAAGAACCAAAACCGCACGCTGCCGAGATGGAACACGCAGACCTTGGCATGAACTTGGGCCGCAAAATCGAGCGAGCGCTTGGTGTGACGCAGCCACTGCGCGTGCTCTTTCGGTTCCTCCGCCGAGGGTTCAAAAAGATTCGGCGCCGCCTGCGTGATACCCGTCGGAAGGGGACAGAAATTATGGGTCGAACTGATCTTGATCACCCCTTCCTCGATTGCCCGTAAGATGCCAGGAACCAGCACAATACGGATTCCGTGACTGAGCTCCGCATGGGTGAAGCCGAGATCGGCGATCTCATGCAACATCTGGTATCCGTCGTTGTGACGGAAGGAGTTCCAACTGGTGGAAAGGGCGAGGATAGGCTTCACGCGGCGCTAAAGATCAAACGTGGGAAACAAAGACGCAAAGATATCGCAACGTATTCGCAACCCGCAAAAAATAAAAAACCGCGACGGCGAATCGTTCGCCGTCACGGTTTTAGGTCGGAAACGCAAACGGGCGACAAGGCCCGCGCGACTCACTCGGCGTAACGACGGCGGAGCATGTTGGTGAAGGCCATGACCTTCTCCTTGCGGCGGCGACGCTCGGTCGGCTTCTCGTAGTAACGCTTGGCGCGCACGTCTTTGATGATGTTCTCACGCTCCAGCTTCTTCTTCAAGCGACGCAGGGCGCGGTCGACGGGCTCGTTTTTGCGGATTTTGATCTCGATGGACATGGGAAAGGTGACGGCAGGGTTTCGGAAAAAGTTGAGAAACAACCGCCCACGCCGCCCGTCGTCAACGGCTTTTTTCAGGCAAACTTCCGCGCATCGCACCGCCGCGCTTGCCGCCGCCGCCCGCGCGCCTTGCCTTGGCCGCCGTGTCGATCGCCGCCTCCGATTTTGTCCACCTCCACGTCCACTCCGACTACAGCCTGCTCGACGGCGCCTGCAAAATCGACCGGCTGATGAAACGCACGGCCGAGCTCGGCCAAAACGCCGTCGCCCTTACCGACCACGGCAACCTCTTCGGCACCATCGAGTTTTTCAACGCCGCCAAGGCCGCCAACCTGAAGCCGCTGGTCGGCTGCGAACTCTACGTCGCCCCCGGCTCCCGGATGGAGAAATCCGGCAAGTCCGAGGACGGCAAAAACTACTTCCACCTCGGCGTCCTCGCCAAGGACCTGAAGGGCTACGAGAACCTGCTCAAACTCGTCTCCGATTCCCACCTCCAGGGTTTTTACTACAAACCCCGCACCGACCTCCCCACCCTCGCGAAATACGCCGGCGGCCTGATCGGCTTCACCGGCTGCCTCGCCGCCGAGGTGCCGCAACACCTGATGCACGGCCGCGAGGCCGAGGCCCGCGCCGCCTGCGCCCGCTACGTCGAGATCTTCGGCCGCGAAAACTACTTCGTCGAAATCCAGGACCACGGCATCCCCGAGCAACGCCAGATCATCCCCGGCCTCCTCGCCCTCGCGGAGGAGTTTAAGCTTAAAGTCATCTGCTCGAACGACGTCCACTACGTCCGCGAGGCCGACGCCGCCTCGCACGACACCCTTCTTTGCATCCAGACCGGCTCCAAGGTGGCCGAGACGAAACGCATGCGCTTCGATTCCTCGGCCTTCTACCTGAAGTCCGCCGACGAGATGCTAAAGCTCTTCGGCGAGGTCCCCGAGTCGCTGACCAACACCCGTCTCGTCGCCGAAATGTGCGACGTGAAAATCCCCTTCCCGAAGGGTTCGGAACGCTACCCCCGCTACCCGCTCCCCGCCGAGGTGCTCTCCACCCACGCCGAGCCCAAGGAGGCCGCCGCCGCCTACCTCCTCCAGCTCTGCGTGAAGGGCCTGCACGGCCGCTACGGCCACGACTACCAGGCCGTCGCCGCCCGCGCCATCGTGGCCGAACGCCTCGCGAAACTGCAAAATCTACCCCCGGGCCAGAAACCCGCCCCGCCCGACTACTCCGGCCTCGCCGCCGACGAACTGCTCGTGCTGCGCACCGGCTACGAGCTATCCATCATCCACGTGACCGGCTTCGACGACTACTTCCTGGTCGTGTGGGATTTCATCAACTGGGCCCGCGAACACGCCATCCCGGTCGGACCCGGCCGCGGCTCCGGCGCCGGCTGCCTCGTCGCCTACCTGCTCGGCATCACCAACATCGACCCCATCCGCTTCGGCCTGCTTTTCGAGCGCTTCCTCAACCCCGAACGCGTGTCGCCGCCCGACTTCGACATCGATTTCTGCATGCGCCGCCGCGGCGAGGTGATCGACTACGTGCGCCAAAAATACGGCAACGCCTGCGT
>JAIXVP010000128.1 GCA_027482905.1 Opitutaceae bacterium | reverse complement strand
TGCCGCACCGCCATGTGCAACATGGACGTCGCCGCCTTTTTCACCAAGTGGCTCATCGACGTCGAGGACGCGCAGACGCCCGAGGGTATTTTCCCCGACGTCGCCCCGCGCCTGCGCGAGGACATCAACTTCGTCGGTCTCGGCAATCTCGGTGGCGCCGCCGCCTGGGCCGACGCCGGCATCGTCATCCCCTACACGTTCTGGCGCGTTTACGGCGACCTCCGCATCGTCGAGCGCCACTGGGGCGCCATGGTTCGATGGCTCGACTGGATCGAGCGCCACAATCCCGACGGCCTCCGCCTCAACAAACTCGCCAACAACTACGGCGACTGGCTCTGCATCCCGAGCGACACGTCTTTCGGCACGCACTCGCCGATGAAAAACCTGCTCGCCACCGCCTACTGGGCGGACGACGCCGCCAAGATGGCGCGCATGGCCCGCGCCCTTGGTCGCGAGCCGGACGCGACCCGTTTGCAGGCTATGTTTGAGCGGGTCCGCGCCGCCTTCCAAAAGGAGTGGCTGCTTCCCGACGGCCAGCTCGCGGTCGAGACCCAGACCGCCTACCTGCTCGCGCTGGCCTTTGACCTGCTCCCGGTCGAGGTCCGTGCCCGCGCCGCCGAGCGCCTCGTCGCCAATATCCGCGACCTCGATTGGCGGCTCAGCACCGGCTTTGTCGGCATCAGCCACCTCAATCCCATCCTCACGCTCACCGGCCACGTCGATGTCGCCTACCGCCTGCTCCTCCAGGAGGGCTACCCTTCGTGGCTGTTCCCCGTCATGCAGGGTGCGACGACGATCTGGGAGCGCTGGGACAGCTGGACCATCGCGGGCGGCTTCCACAAGGACGGCATGAACTCGTTTAACCACTACTCGCTCGGCTCCGTCGGCGAGTGGTTGTTCCGCCACGTCGCCGGCATCGAACTCGATCCCGACGTCCCGGGCTACCAGCGCTTCGTCCTCCAGCCACAGATCGGCGCCGGCATCGACCACGCCCGCGCCACCTACCGAACGCACCACGGCGAAATCCTCAGCGCATGGAAACGCGAGGGCGACCGCCTCATCTGGCAGGTTCGCGTGCCCGCCAACTGCACCGCACGGATCTGCATCCCGAGCGACCCCGGCACGCCCGTCGAGACCGACGGCCTCGTCGTCACCGCCCGTGAAGACCGCTTCGCCGTCATCGTCTCCGCCTCCGCCGGCGCCTACACGTTCGTCAGCACCCTACCCGTCGCCCCATGAGAATCACGGGCCTCACGCCCATCATTTTGCATGCCCCGGTCACGCGCGGAGGCATCGCGGACAGCATGCACAGCATCACGCACTGGGGCGCGCCGGGAGTGGCCATCCACGCAGACAACGGTTTCGTCGGCTACGGTTTTTCCGGCACCCACGCCCACCTGCCGACCGACCGCCTGATCGTGGACTGCGCCATCCATAGCTATGGTCCGCTCCTGCTCGGCGAAGATCCGCGCGAGGTCCGCGCCCTGTGGGAGAAACTCCACAAGTATTCTCCTGTCCAATGGGTCGGTCGCAGCGGCATCACCCACCTCGCCCTCGGCGCCATCGACATCGCGCTCTGGGACCTGAAGGCCAAGGCCGCCGGCCTGCCTCTCTGGAAGCTGCTCGGCGGCTCGGCCGCCAAAAAGGTCGAGGCCTACAACACCGATGGCGGTTGGCTGAATTGGCCGCTGGAGACCCTCGTGTCCGACTGCAAACGCATGGTCGAGGTCGAGGGTTACCGGGCGGTGAAGATCAAGGTCGGCAGCCCCGACCTCTCCACCGATCTACGCCGTCTCGCCGCCGTTCGCGAAGCGCTTGGCCCGGACGTCCGCATCATGACCGACGCCAACGGCAAACTCACCCTGCCCGAGGCCATCCGACTCGGTCGTCGCCTCGCCGACTTCGACATCGTTTGGTTCGAGGAGCCGACCACGTTTGACGACGTGATCGCGCACCGGCGTCTGGCGGAGGCCATCGCCACGCCCATCGCCCTCGGCGAGCAGCTCTATCTCGCCCATCAGTTCCGGGATTTCATCCACGCCGGGGCCGTTCACTTCGTCCAGCCCGACGTCGTGCGCCTCGCCGGGGTCACCGAGTTCTGGCAGGTCGCCGATCTCGCGCACTCCTACAGCCTGCCCGTCGTCCCGCACGTCGGCGACATGTGTCAGGTTCATCAGCACCTCTGCTTCGCCCACCCCGCCTGTCGCCTGCTCGAATACATCCCCTGGCTGCGCGACTGGATGCTGCACCCTGCGCAAATCCGGGACGGTTTCTACCTCGCGCCGGAGGCTCCTGGTGCCGGCATGGAGCCAAGCCCGGAAGCGCTCGCGAAAATCAATCTCGCCTGACCATGGAAAGAGTCGTCGCCACCTACCTGATCGAAACCGCCCACCCGTTGGAGCGCGCCGCCGCCACGCTCGCGGGCGAGCAGTCGTCCGGCACCTTCGTCGTGGTGCCCGGCGAGACCGCCGAGCTCAAGCAGCGCTTCGCCGCCCGGGTCGAACGCATCACCGAGTTGGAAAGCGTGGTCGCGCCGTCCCTGCCCACCGGTCGCGCGCCCGCCTCCGTCTATCGCCGCGCCGAGGTCGTCGTCTCGTGGTCGGTCGAAAACTTCGGCACCAACCTCGCCGCGCTCGTCTCCACCCTCCAGGGCAACCTCTACGAGCTCGCCCAGTTTTCCGGCCTCAAACTGCTGGACTTCGACGTGCCGCCGTCCTTCGCCGCCGCTTTCCGCGGCCCGGCGTTCGGCATCCCGGGCTGCCGTCGTTTGACCGGCGTCGAAGGCCGTCCGCTCATCGGCACCATTATCAAGCCCAGCATCGGCCTCACGCCGGAGCAGACCGCCGCGATGGTGAAGGAGTTGGTCGAGGCCGGCATCGATTTCCTGAAGGACGACGAATTGATGGCCGATCCGCCGCACTCGCCTTTCGACGCGCGGGTGGACGCCGTCATGCGCGTGATCAACGACCACGCCCAGCGCACCGGCAAAAAGGCCATGTATGCGTTCAACGTCAGCGACGAGCACGACGCCATGCAGCGCCACTACGCCAAGGTGGTCGCGTCGGGTGGCACCTGCGCGATGCTCAGCCTCAACAGCGTGGGCCTCGTCGCCGCCAAAAAAATCTGCGACCGCGGCCAGCTCGCCATTCACGGCCACCGGAACGGCTGGGGCATGCTCAACCGCCACCCGCTGCTCGGCATGGAGTTTCCCGCCTACCAAAAGCTCTGGCGCCTCGTCGGCGTGGATCAGCTTCACGTCAACGGCATCGCCAATAAGTTCTGGGAACCCGACGATTCCGTCGTCCGCTCCATCTCCGCCTGCCTCGCGCCCGAGCCCT
>JAIXVP010000319.1 GCA_027482905.1 Opitutaceae bacterium | reverse complement strand
GGTGGAACCGGTCGCCACCCGCCGCTCCAGTTCCTCACGGCGGGCCCGCACGGCGGGCGCTCCGTAGAACCCGGCGCGCAGGCGCTCCTCGATCAGCGCGTGCATCCAGGCCACCGCCTGCTCGCGGCGCCGGCGCGGAATCGCCCCGGTGGCGTCGCCGGTGCGGAAAAAGTCCTCCAGCCTGGCCCAGACCTCCCCCACCCCTTCGCCGGTCAGGGCCGACGCGGTGAGCGCGACGCTGGCCCAGCCCTCGGTCGCTGGCCGGAGGTAGCGCAACACGCGGCGCATCTCGGCCAGGGCGGCGAGGCAGCGCGGACGGTTGTCGCCGTCGGCCTTGTTGATCACCAGCAGGTCGGCGAGCTCGACCACACCCTTCTTGATGCCCTGCAACTCGTCGCCCGCGCCGGCGATGAACAACACCACGAACGCGTCGACCATGGCGCGCACCGCGACCTCGTTTTGCCCGACACCGACCGTTTCCACCAGGATGGGGTCAAAGCCCGCCGCCTCGCAGACCAGGATGGCCTCTCGGGTCTTGCGCGCCACCCCGCCGAGCGAGCCGCCCGAAGGCGAGGGGCGGATAAAGGCGGAGGGATGCCGGCCAAGGCGTTCCATCCGGACCTTGTCCGCCAGGATGCTTCCGCCCGTCACCTGACTGCTCGGGTCGATGGCGAGCACCGCCACCCGATGCCCGCGCTCGATCAGGTGCAGGCCGAAGGCCTCGATGAACGTGCTTTTGCCCGCGCCAGGGATGCCGGTCAGCCCGATGCGGCGCGCGCGGCCGGCGTCGGGCGCCAGTTCCGCGAGCAGGGCCCGCGCCTGTTCGCGGTGGGCGGGGGCGTTGCTCTCCACCAGGCTGAGGGCCCGACCGAGGATGCCCGGATCCCGCGCGCGCACGCCGCGCGCATAATCCGCCGTGCTCAGCCGCGCGCGCCGCGCGACCGGCGCGGCGGAGGCGACCCCGCCGGGCCGCGCGCCCTCCAGAATCCAGGTGGCGTAGCCCGCGCCGCCACACTCCGGCACCCAATCGGGGCGCGGCTGGGGACATCCATCGTGTAATTGCGGCGCGGCCATGGCCTAGGCGCCGGCGGGTTCGCCGACGCGCGCCAGCAGCAACTCGAGCACGCGCTCGGTGGACTTCGTGATGACGGTGCCGGGACCGAAGATCGCGCTGGCGCCGTGGGCGAGCAGGAACTCGTAGTCCTGGGCCGGGATCACGCCGCCGCAGATCAGCATGATGTCCTCGCGACCCAGCGCGCGCAGGGCGTCGCGCAGGGCGGGCAGAAGGGTCTTGTGGCCGGCGGCGAGCGAACTCATGGCCACGCAGTGGACATCGTTTTCCACCGCCTGGCGCGCCGCCTCCTCGGGCGTCTGGAAAAGCGGCCCGATATCAATGTCGAAGCCGAGGTCGGCCATCGCCGTCGCGACCACCTTGGCCCCGCGGTCGTGCCCGTCCTGGCCGAGCTTCGCGATCAGCAGACGCGGCCGGCGTCCCTCGACCGCCTCGAACTTGGTCACGAGATCCCGGATACGATCGACCGTTCCGTCCGTGCCGAACTCCCGGCGATACACCCCGCTGATCGAGCGGATTTGGGCGGAATAGCGGCCGTAGACCGCCTCCAGCGCGTCGCTGATCTCGCCGAGGGTGGCGCGCGCCTGGGCGGCCACGACCGCGAGCGCGAGGAGGTTGCCTTCGCCGGAGCGGGCGGCGGCGGTCAATGCGTCGAGCGCGGCGCGCACGGCGGCGGGGTCGCGGGCGGCGCGCAGCGCGGCCAGCCGGCGGGTCTGGCCGAGGCGCACGCCGGTGTTGTCCACCTTCAGGATGTCGATGGGCGCCTCCTGCGCGAGGCGGTGTTTGTTCAGGCCCACGATGGTCTCGCGGCCGGAATCGATGCGGGCCTGGCGACGGGCCGCCGCCGCCTCGATGCGGAGCTTCGGAATGCCGGCCTCGATGGCCTTGGTCATGCCGCCCATGGATTCCACCTCGTCCAGGTGGACGCGGACCTTTTTGATCAGTTCAGCGGTGAGATACTCGACGTAGTAGCTGCCGCCGAAGGGATCGGCCACCGCGCAGATTCCCGTCTCCTGCTGGAGATGGAGTTGGGTGTTGCGCGCGATGCGGGCCGAGAAATCGGTCGGCAGGGCGATGGCCTCGTCGAGCGCGTTGGTGTGCAGCGACTGGGTGTGGCCGCAGACGGCGGCGAGAGCCTCCAGGCAGGTGCGGCCGACGTTGTTGAACGGATCCTGCTCGGTGAGCGACCAGCCCGAGGTCTGCGAGTGGGTGCGGAGCGCGCGGGACTTGGGGTTTTTCGGGTTGAAGCGGCCCACGATCTCGGACCAGAGCGCGCGGCCGGCGCGCAGCTTGGCGACCTCCATGAAAAAAAATTTTCCGATCGCCCAGAAGAAGGACAAGCGGGGCGCGAAGGCGTCGACGTCCAGACCGGCGGCGACGCCGGTGCGCAGGTATTCGAGGCCGTCGGCCAAGGTGTAGGCCAGCTCCAGGTCGGCGGTGGCGCCGGCCTCCTGCATGTGATAACCCGAGATCGAAATGCTGTTGAACTTGGGCATCTCGCGCGAGGTGTAGCCGAAGATGTCGGCGATGATGCGCATGGAAGGCGCGGGCGGGTAGATGTAGGTATTCCGCACCATGAACTCCTTGAGGATGTCGTTCTGGATGGTGCCCGCGAGGTCGGCGAGTTTCGCGCCCTGTTCGAGCGCGGCCGCGATGTAGAAGGCCATTACGGGAAGCACGGCGCCGTTCATGGTCATGGACACCGACACCTTGTCCAGGGGGATGGAGTCGAAGAGGACCTTCATGTCCTCGACCGAGTCGATCGCGACGCCGGCCTTGCCCACGTCGCCGACCACGCGCGGGTGGTCGCTGTCGTAGCCGCGGTGGGTGGCGAGGTCGAAGGCGACCGAGAGGCCGGCCTGCCCGGCGGCGAGGTTGCGACGGTAGAACGCGTTCGACTCCTCGGCGGTGGAGAACCCGGCGTATTGCCGGACCGTCCAGGGCTTCTGGACATACATCGTGGCGTAGGGTCCGCGGGTGAAGGGCGCGAGGCCCGGCATCGTGTCGAGCGCGGACGGCGGCGGCAGGTCGGCGGCGGTGAAGCAGGGCTTCAGCGGGATGTCCTCGTAGTTCTCGGTCGGGGCATCGCCGGCGGGCGCGACGAAAGACGTCTCGCCGGCGGGAGCGGCGAAATCGTCGTAACCGAGGGTGGTGAAATCGAGACTGGCGTTGGCGATGTTCATGAGAGGACTCCGATCTTTTTGAAGAGGTTGAGCAGGGTTTCCTCCACCGGGGCGCGCAGGTGGATGAAAAGATCCACGCCGGCGGCGGCGTAGGCGTCGCGCACCGCCGCGTCGGCCGGCAGACCGGCCAGCGCCAAGATCACGCCGGGGCGGGCGGCGCGAAGGGCGGAGGCGAAGGCGGGCACCAGCGCGGGGTAGGTCTCGTCGGTCGAGCACAGCACCGCGAGCGGGGCACCGCTGGCGGCGACGGCCGTCGCCGCCTCTTCGGCGGTGGCGAAGGCCTGCTTCGCCAACAGATCGAAGCCGCCGGGCAAAAGAAACCCGGTCGCGAAGTCGGCGCGGGCCTTGTGCTGCGCCACCGGGCCGATCTTGGCCAGAAACGCCTTGGGCGCCGCGCCGGTGACGGCCGCGTGGGCGGCGGCGTCGCGGAGGCGCTCGAACCCGGCCGCCGCGCGGAAGGGCGGCACCGGCGTGATTGGCTCGTCGGACGACGCGGCGACGGCAGACGCGTGCGGCGATCCTGACGCGGACGCGAGGCGCGGGGTCTCGCGGGGCTTCGGGAAGACATTCACGCCCACCAAGCCGTAGCGGCGGGTGCCGACCGCGTCGGCCTTCTCCTTCGCCGCCATCGCGACCAGCGCCTGCGGAACGCCGGCCCGGAGCGCGGCCGCAAAGCCGCCTAGTCGCTCGAATTCCTGAAATTGCCGCCACGCCGCACGGGCAAGGTCGTCGGTCAGACTCTCGACGCACCAGGAGCCGCCCGCCGGATCGATCGGGAAGGTGGCCCCGAATTCCTCCGCCAGCAGGGCGTGGACGTTGCGCGCGATGCGGCGCGCCATGCCATCACCCTCACCGCCGCCGAACACGGCATCGTAGGGCGAGACGTGGAGTGAATCCACTCCGCCCAGGGCGGCCGCGAAGGCCTCGGTCGTGACCCGCAGCAGGTTTACGTGCGGATCAAGCCGGGATTTGTTCCAACGCGCGGTCGAGGCGTGCATCGCCGCGCGACCGGCCAGGGCGACGTCCCCGCCCAGCGCGACGACGACGCGCGCCAGCAGCGGACGCCAGGCGCGGAATTTCGCGGTCTCCATCAGAAATTGTGGTCCGGCGGAAAAAGCGACGCGCAGACGGGGCACGCTCGTTTCCAGCTCGACGCCGCGCTCGCGCAGACCGCGCAGATAATCCGCCGTCGCGGCTAGGGCGCAGGCCAGCTCGTGCACGGCGGTGCCGCCCGCCTCCGCCCAGACGCGGGCGTCGACGCCGACGGTGCGCAAGGCCGGCGCGGCCGCCGCCGTCCACTCCGTCCACGCCGCGAGCCCGTCCAGCCCGGCGCTCGCGCCTCCGGGCAGCGAACCGGCCACCGCCCAGCTCGCGTAGGGATCGGCGGTGAGCGAGCCGGCGAGTTTGTAGCCCGGGACACCCCGTTCCGCCGCATGGTCGAGGTAAAGGCGCCCCAAGGGCGCGGCGCCGGCGCCGGCGTCGAGGTGGACCGGCAGGACCGCGAGCTCCACGCCGGCGAGGGCGTGCGCGATCGCGCCGGGGCCTCCGAACTCCAATCCCTCGGGCCGGACGGGGGAGCGCGCGACCAGCACCGCGCAATCCTGGCCGGTCATCAGGTCGGAGCGCAGCCCCAGGTTGAACTCCTCCGGCGTGGCGGCGGCGATCTCCTGCGCCACCTCCCAGCGTCCGCCCGCCGCCCGCGAACCGCGCAGAAAGGGCGCCGCACCAGGGGGCTGTTCGAGCGCCGCGAAATGCGTCGCCCGCTCCGCCGTGGTCGCACGGGTGTAGAGCGGACGCAGCGCGACGCCCTCGAAGGTGCGCGTGACCAGTTTTTTCTCGAACGGAGCGCCTTTCAGCTCCGCCTCGACGAGGCCGCGCCAGGCCTCGGTCGCGGCGGACAGGGCCGCGGCCTCCGGCAGGGAGTGGGTGGATGGATTGCTCATGGTGGGGGCGACGGCGCGCGTCCGGTTCGGATCCACGCCGTAGTTTCCGTGACGATACAGTTTTACCCGCGACCGCGCTGCGCGTATTTTGTGCAAGAAGCGCACGCCTTTAACCAATCGCCGCGAAGTCGCGCGGAGGCGGACGGGGTATGGTGGCGGCGTCATCCCCACCATCGCCATGATCACCCGCATCGACCACCTCGGGATCGCCGTCCGATCCCTGGAAGCCAGCATCCCCTACTACGAGCGCGCGCTCGGCCTGAAGTGCGAGCACCGCGAGGAGGTCGCCTCCCAGCAGGTCCGCACCGCCTTCTTCCACGTGGGCGAGGTCCACCTCGAGCTGCTCGAACCCATGTCGCCCGAAAGCCCGGTGGCGAAGTTCATCGAGAAGAACGGCGAGGGCGTCCACCATGTCGCGTTCGCGACGACCGACATCGCCGGCCAGCTCGACCAGGCGAGGGCGGCCGGCGCGCGCCTGATCCACGAGGTCCCCTTCGAAGGCGCGGCCGGCAAGCTCGTCGCCTTCCTCCATCCGAGATCGACCTTCGGCGTGCTCACCGAGTTTTGCGCGCCCAAGCCCTGAACCCTTCCCGCCATGACCATCGATCCCCTGTTTCTCCAGAAGCTCGCCGAAAAACGCCGCGTCGCCCGCGAGGCCGGCGGCGCCGACAAGCTCGCCGAACGCAAAAAGAAGGGCCTGCTCAGCGCCCGCGAGCGGCTCGCCGCGTTCTTCCAGCCGGACACCTTCATGGAGTTCGGTCTGCACGCCCAGCACGACTGCCACCACTTCGGCCTCGAGGACAAGGCCCTGCCCTGCGATGGCGTGATCACCGGCGTGGGCTACGTGGACGGTCGCCCGGTCGCCGCCTTCAGCCAGGACTTCACCGTGGGCGGCGGCGCGGTGGGCCGCATCCACGCCAAAAAAATCTGCGACCTGATGGAATACGCCCAACAGGCCGGCATTCCGGTCGTGGGCATCAACGACTCCGGCGGCGCGCGCATCCAGGAAGGCGACGACTCGCTCTCGGGTTACGGCCAGGTGTTTTTCCACAACGTCCTGCTCTCCGGCGTGGTCCCGCAAGTCTCGATCATCGCCGGTCCCTGCGCCGGCGGCGCGGCCTACTCGCCGGCCCTGACCGACTTCATCATCATGACGCGGAAGAACGCCCAGATGTTCATCTGCGGTCCCGACGTCATCAAGGCCGCCACCGGCGCGACCGTGACCATGGACGAGGTCGGCAGCGCCGCGGCCCACGCGACCGTGAGCGGCAACATCCACTTCGTCGCCGAGGACGAAGCCGGCGCGCTGGCCATCGCGACCAAGCTCCTGACCTTCCTGCCTTCGAACAACGTCATGGACCCCCCGCACCGCCCGGTGCGCACCCTCACGCTCGGTCGCGACGAGGGCATGAACGACCTCGTGCCCGCCGACGCCAAATCCCCGCTCGACATCTACCAGGTGATCGGGCGCCTGGTGGACGACGGCGATTTCCTCGAGGTGCAACGCGATTGGGCGCGGAACATCGTCGTCTGCTTCGCCCGAATCCAGGGCCTGGTCGTCGGCATCATCGCCAACCAGCCGGCCGTCAAGGCGGGCACGCTCGACATCGACTCGTCCGACAAGGGCGCGCGTTTCATCCGCTTCTGCAACTGCTTCAACATCCCGCTGGTCACCCTGGTGGACGTGCCCGGCTTCATGCCCGGGGTCGCGCAGGAGCGCGGCGGCATCATCCGCCACGGAGCCAAGATGCTCTTCGCCTACGCCGCCGCCACCGTGCCGAAGGTCACCGTCATCCTCCGCAAGGCCTACGGCGGCGCCTACCTCGCCATGTGCTCGAAGGACATGGGCGCCGACCTGGTCTACGCGTGGCCTTGCGCCGAGATCGCCGTGATGGGCGCCGAGGGCGCGGTGAAAATCCTCTTCAAGCGCGAGATCGCCGCCGCCGAGGATCCCAAGAAAAAAGAGGCGGAGCTGGCCGCCGATTACCGCGAAAAATTCGCCTCGCCCTACGAGGCCGCGAGCAAGGCCATGATCACCGATGTGATCGAGCCCGCCGAGACCCGCGGCGTGGTCGCGATGGGCCTCCGCAACACGCTTTCCAAGCGGGAAACCCGCCCGCCGAAGAAACACGGCAACATCCCGCTCTGAAAACCCGCAGACGCGTCTCTCGTCGTCCCCCGTCGCCAGCCGCCCTTCCCGCGCTCCTCGCGGCGTCCGCCCACCCCGCGACCGATGATCGGCTGCATTCCCGATCCCGCCAGGAACGACGGGAAATCCGCTTCTCCCACAAAATCCGTTGAATCTCCCAACCATGAAA
Organism: Opitutaceae bacterium; assembly: GCA_027482905.1. Classification (GTDB taxonomy): domain Bacteria; phylum Verrucomicrobiota; class Verrucomicrobiia; order Opitutales; family Opitutaceae; genus IMCC26134_A. The sequence goes on along the minus strand of JAIXVP010000319.1, from coordinate 1,011 downwards.
AAACTCCGCGTCACCGTTGAAGGCAAAGTATACGAGGTCCTCGTCGAACTTCTCGATGAAGTCACCCCCGCCGTTCGCCCCGCCGCCGTCCCGGCCGTGCTGCTCGCCACCACGCCCGTCGCCGCCCCCGCTTCCGCCGGGACGGTCGCCTCCGCCCGGCCCGGCGATGTTCCGAGCCCCCTGGCGGGCAAGGTCGTCTCCATCGACGTCAAAGCCGGTCAGACGGTCGCCGCCGGCCAGCAGGTCGCCACGGTCGAGGCGATGAAGATGAACACCTTCGTGTTCGCGCCCGCCGCCGGAACCGTCGCCGCCGTGCTGGTCGCCCCCGGCGACGGCGTCGAGGAGGGCACCCTCCTGCTGCGCCTCGGTTAGACCCGCATCCAAACTTTCCCTACATATTCCGTCCCGGACCCAGCAGTCCCCAACCCATGAGCGCCGACACCAAACCCTCCGCCCTCCTGCTCGCGATCATCGCCGCCGCCGTCCACGCCGTCTACGGACAACGCTTGCGCGTCGTCGCCGTAACCCTCGCGACCTCGCCCGACTCGGACTGGGCGCGCGAGGGACGACGCGACATCTTTTCTTCCCATCGCGTGCGCTAGGCGGGACCCGCCATGATCGCCCTCGCCCCGGACACCGCCTCGTCCCTCCGCCAGCCCCTCGACGGCTGGCGGCTGGACGTGTTGACCGCGACCGAATCCACCAACCTCGTCGCCGCCCGCCAACCCGCCTGGCACGCCGTGCGCGCGGAGACCCAGAGCGCCGGTCGCGGCCGCACCGGCCGCCATTGGGTGTCGGACTCCGGCGGCCTCTGGCTCTCCGCCGTGCTCCCTTGTCCAGGCCCGCGCGACGCTTGGGCGCTCCTCCCGCTCGCCGCCGGCCACGCTCTGCTCGCCGCCCTCGGCGACCTCGGCGCGAGCGGGCTGCGGCTGCGCTGGCCCAACGATATTCTCGTCGGCCGGCGCAAACTCGCCGGCCTGCTGGTCGAGCGCCACACCCCCGACACCGCCG
>JAIXVP010000199.1 GCA_027482905.1 Opitutaceae bacterium | reverse complement strand
TCAAACGGCTGGTCAAGGTCCAGCTCGGCGGCATGCGCAAGGACTTCGGCTGGGGCGCGACGGTAAAGGCCTACGAGATCCTCTACGGCGACGGCGAGTGAGCCGCGGCGGCGGGGTCGGCGTTCATGTCCGCGTGGTCGCTGGATTTGCTCACGATGTCCTGACTGAAATCGGACACCCAGAATCGCGTGCCCCGCACCCGCAGGCTGGTTTCGATCGGCAGCGCGGGGCGGCCGTCCGTGGTCGGAACGTAAACGAGGGTGGTGCGGGCCTCGTGAATGGTGAGGCTGGGGGCGGCCTTGAAGGGCTCGAAGTTGAACAACTCCACCCGGGTGAAGGCTCCGCTGGCGGCGTCGCGGGTGAAGCGCACGCGCATGTGGGCGGCGGCGGTGTCGTGCTCGCCGGCCGGGCGTAGCGCGAATTCGTAGGTGGCGGACCGCTCGTCGCGGGCGACCACCGCGGCGGAGGCGCGGTCGACCTGGGCGGCGAGGTTGGCGGCGGCGTCGAAGGGCGGGCGGGTGTCGCGGTAGCGTTGTTGCTCGGCCTCGGTGGGCGTGCGGCCTTTTTCGGAGAGAAGGGTCCAGCGGGCGGGGCCGCGGCGGGAAGGATCGTAGCGCTCCACGCGGTCCTTGCCGCCGCCGGTGGTGGCCTGGGTGAAGGCCCAGCCCTTGGGGCCTTCGGCGCGAAAAGCGTCGAGGGCGGCGGCGAGGTCTGCCGGTATGGGCGCGAGGACGGCGAGGGGCGCGACGGCGGCCGGCGCGGGCGGCGGCGGACGGCAGGCGGGCGGCGCGAGCAAGAGAAACGACAGGGCGGCGGCGGACGGAAGGCGGCGGATCACGTTTGAAAAAATCAACACTAGGCGGGTTCGGGGCGGGAAAGGCAGGCCATAAATTGCGGGCGGACGGCAAAAGCCCCGGCCCTGCGGCCGCGATTCGGACTGTCTGGAACCCGGGCGGGCGACGCCGGGCCACGTTCACCTTAGGGACCATGCAACCTCCTATCCGGACCTTTAAGTGCAAGCCCCCTCCATCCCCGTCCGTTTTTTCCCGGACCCCGCGCGGACGCCGTATTCCAGCCCGACGCGAGCGCGTCCCAACCCCACCCGTCTTCCATGAGTTCCCCGTCCGCCGCCCGTCCCCCACGCGTCGCCCTCATCGGTGTCACCGGTTACGCCGGAGTCTATCTGGGGATGCTGCGTCCTTTCCGCGCGCGCCGCGAACTGGAACTCGCCGCCGTGGTGATCATCAACCCGGGTGATCCCGAAGCCGCCGCCGCGGCGGTAGAGTTAACCGCATGGGGCGCCAACCTCTACGATTCAACCGCAGCCCTCTTCGCCGCGGAGGCCGGGCGAATCGACCTTTGCCTGATCCCGACCGGAATCGCGTGGCACGCCCGCCTGACCGTGGCCGCCCTCCGCGCCGGCATGCACGTGCTGGTCGAGAAACCCCTGGCCGGCTCGGTCGCCGACACCGCCCTCATCCGCGCCGCCGAAAGGGAGACGGGGCGTTGGGTCGCGGTCGGCTTCCAGGACATCTACTCCCGTGAGGCGCGCGACCTGCGCGCCGGTTTGCTCGCCGGCCTGATCGGTCCGCTCCGCTCCGTGTCCGTCCTCGGCCTTTGGCCCCGCCCCGTCACCTACTATACTCGCAACCACTGGGCCGGCCGGCTGCGTTCCGACCAAGCCGACGTCTACGATTCCCCGCTCAACAACGCCTTCGCCCATTTCGTCAACCTGGCTCTGTATTTCGCCGCCCCGGCAACCGAACCGGGCGCCGCGCCGGTCTGCGAGGACGTCGAGTTGTTCCGGGTGAACGCGATCGAATCCTTCGACACCGCCGTCGTCCGTGCCCGATCGGCCGGGGGCGTCGACTTCTGGTTCGGCTTCAGCCACTCCACGCAAGAGTTTCATCAACCCGAAATCCTGATCACCGGGGCCCGCGGCCGCGCGCACTGGGTCCACGAAAAACACCTTGTGATCAAGAGCGACGACGGCGGCGGGAGCGTCATGCCCCTGCCTGACGCATTCACCTTCCGCCACCGCATGCTGATGTCGGTCCTGGCCCGCCTGCGTGAACCCGGAACCTGGATCTGCGACACCGCCGTCGCCGCTCGTCACACCGCCTTCATCCGTTCCGTGCACGACCGCGCCCCGGTGCGGGATTTTCCCGCCGCCTGGGTCAAACGCGGACGCGATCCCGAGACCGGCGCGGACCTTCTGACCGTGACCGGCCTCGGCGCTGCCCTGCGGGAGGCGTTCCAGGACGGCGGCACGCTGGCCGCACGGGGCTTCGGACCAGCGCGGGAATACCCGGTGCCGCCTCCGGCCGCTTCCGCCAACCTGAGCTCTTGGGCCGCCGCCGCCGCAAACCCCGCCATCTGAGGACCGGAAACAAAAAAGCTGGAGCCGATGGTCAGGATTGAACTGACGACCAGCGGTTTACGATACCTTAATTGAAACGTTGAAAATCAAAGATTTACGTGCTCGTGTCCCGCATGTCCTGCGAAATGGCCTAAACTGGGCCAACTAGGCTGCGGCGAAAGACTGCGTCGGCGCGGCGGTTGATTTCCTCCTCCGGCATCCGGAAGGGCGCCCGCTTGGACTACGCCGGCGGGTTCTGAAACGACATCACGGCCCGTCAGGACACCAACGCCGGCGCAGCAGATTGCCGCAATCGCCCACGGCGGCCTGATACGCGCGGGCCGCCCTGCCCGACCTAGCTAAGCTTCAAGGGCCATCGGCAGGCCGCACCCGCTTCGTTTATCTGCGTCTGTTTTGGAGAAGCGAAAGCTGAAATTCTCCTTATGTGGCCTATGCGGACCGCCAAAAGACATTGACTCTACTTTCTAAGATTCGCTTTTCTACATTGATTTCCTCAGTCACGAGGCACGCAATTACACTCCAGCAATTCGCAAACACACGAACTCGCACCTCGTTTCCACCAGCCGGGCGTATTGCCGTTACTCGCCATTGTGCAGTGGCAACGCGCATCATCCAGATACACCTACAATCCGCGTTTTATAAATGTCACCCATGATCCCACGAGGTCTGATTCTTGCCGTCGTTGTAGTATTCTGCGTGAATGCACGCGGAGAATCCCCACCGGACCTCAGACTGGCAGCGGAGTTGGACGAAATGAGAAAGGAGGGAATCGTGATCTCACCTGTGAGCTATTCCTTGAGCAAGGAGTCTGCGTTCGGGCGGTTAAATGAATATGAACCACGAGAGGTAAGGGAAAGCGGTTCCCAGGCCATTGCCGCCTCATACTTGACGAAGAGCTACCTACTTTTCCACTTTCCGGGCGGTATCCTGCGGGTAAGGGACAACAAAGGATACCAGAAGGGTAGCCTCAGCAAAACATATTCAGATAGCTACATCGCCTTGTGCCGTGTCGCTGACAAGGAGGGATACTCAATTGGGCGACTGCCGAACAACATGGTCGTCCTGTATCCGGCCTACATGGACGACCCACTCCTCCGAGAAGTCGCATTGGGGGAGTTTCTCGAGAACGAAGGCGTGGCGACCTTCGAGCTCGAGGAGGCTAACCTGGTAACCCTGAAGAAGAGATACACAGATACGATATCCCTTTTGGAGAAAATAAATACAAAGTCAGCGGCATTAGCTGAACTTGAAAAACGACGCGGCGAGTTCGAACTGCTACTGCAGGGGGAAATCTGGAGAGGGAAGGAGTTGGATGCCGAGCTCGCAGATTGGATTGTCAGGGTCTCTAACATTGGGAATGCGCCGGCTCTAACCTCGGCCAAGGATGATTATGATCCAAAGAGCGATAGTTCCGTCACTGTCCTAGAGCGCGATCCGAATTTTGTGAAAATGAACCAAGATCGGACGCCGTTCGTAGAGTGGAAGGGCAATGGCGTCGGCGTTCCCACGCCGTACCTCGATAAGAAGCTTGAGCAAAAGCTGGCCGAGTTCTTCGAGAACGAGAAAGACGCGCTTGCTGCAATTGGAGCTATGGGAATAAGGATAGAGAGCGCGGCGAGAACCCCCCTGAGAGGCGCCAAGCTAAAGGACTCGGGCAACGGCTGGGCCGTGGGCTCGTTTAATTCCAATCATCTATTGGGAGTTTCGGTAGATTTTTCCGGCATCGAAAAATTTAACTGGGCTCCCTCTAATGGCACGCTGAGCGAATCCGAAACTCGTGTCCGTAAGGCTAACCACGACAAGTTAGCAAAACTTCTAAAGGGCTACGGCATAGACTTGGGAACTACGGGACGGAACCGGAAGCCTGATCCCCTTCACGCCACATTGAGCGAAATGGTCTCCCCCAAAAGCCCCGAGCGACTGCAAAGGCTTAGCGAGGTCGTCGCTCGTTACGCGAATCACTTCGCGCAGCAAAAAGTTATTGAGACGTCCAAAGCCAAGGCTGCAGAAAAAAAAGAGGGCGCGTTTCGCGCCGGTGTCGAGAAGATCGACGCGATGGTTGCCGCGGCAAACAAGAAATTGGCAGACATCGAAAAGTCGTTGAACATCCAAAAGGAGAAGAACAAAAAGACGAGCGACGAAATCGCTGCCAACCAAAATACATACAATGTGATCAAGCGAGCAAAGGGCAGATCGGGAATGAATAGAAATGAGGTGCGCGAGCTGTCGGAACGAATTCGTCGGGGCGATTCGGACGGCTACGAAAAATACAAAGAGATGCTGGAAAAAATGACACGGGAATACGGGTCGTGCAAGGGCGAGTACCAAGACGACAAAAATTATAGAATCAGTTGCGAGACTACGGAGGAAACTGGAGGCAAGCAGCCGTCGGGAGGCGGGACCAAGGAACCGAAAGGCGGCGGGACTGGATCGAGTGGGAATGGCGGCGGTGGCACTAATGGCGGGGGGCGCTTGGGAATACGTGTCTAATCTATGAAACCTAAAATATTCCTGAATCTGGCTGTTTTTTTGTTCGCTACGGTAGGCAGCTCGATCGCTCAGCCGGTCGGAACTGTTGTCGCATACATCGGCGACCCGAAGACATTGACCAGTGAATGGGCGGTGTGCGACGGCAGCTCAGTTAAAATTAGCGAAAATCTGGGGCTGTTCCAAGTTCTCGGCTGGGATCACGGCTACGGTGCCGACTCCGATCGATTTACAACCTTCGCACTGCCGGATCTTCGTGGACAGTTCCTACGAGGTGTGGATAACGGATCCGGCCGCGACAAAGGGGCTTCTGAACGCAAATCGTCCGCTGATGCGAATGTTATCATCGGCGATATACCCGGAACGATCCAATCATTCGCCACCGCAAGGCCATCAGACCCATTCGAAACGGCTACAGATGGCGCCCATACTCACGCAAACGGGCAATTTACTCGACTAATGGCCCACACCGGGGCGGACACGGTGCATGAGAAGACGGACGACAACGACGCGGGTAGCGAAGCGGCGCTACATATTTCAGGGACCATGTCGGCTGGCACACACCACCATAAAGTTGAGTTAGGGGGCGACGCCGAAACGCGCCCGATAAACATTTCGGTGTATTGGGTGATAAAGATCAAGTAGCCTGAAAGGCTATTCTGCTTCGGTTTGATATGAGGTGCCTAAAATTTTCCGTTGTAGCCTTGGCCCTTGTTTCCGCATTTGCCATATTTCAACCGATAAGGGGGCGGCAATCAGGCCGAGCTTATGTCAGGGAGTTCTACGTTACGCCGGGCGACGCCAACGCCAAAGAGCTAAGTGAGAACAATCCGGAGTTGCTCATAATCGAGGGAGACATAGCGATGAATAGAAACCACGGATACAAGTCTGTTTACGGCGCGGTTCTCGATGTCTCCACGTGGCCCGCCTCAATAATCCCATACGAACTTTCGGAAGATTATCCCAACCGAGATGCAATCCTTAAAGCCATTGCGCATTACAACACGAGGACTCTCGTTAAGTTCATCCCGCGAACAAACGAAACGAACTACCTCGTTTTTGTTCTAACCGATTCTCGCGATGTGGGGGGGCGGTCTTACATGGGCATGCAAAGAGGACCACAACCGATATGGTTTAACGCGGATGTATCGCTATGGGACTTTGGTACTGTCTTGCACGAGTTGGGGCACGCTCTATCACTCGGACATGAGCACTCAAGGACGGACCGCGATTTATTTGTAAAGCTATTCTTCGAGAATTGTGATAAGAGATACCGTTCCCAGTTGGAATCAAAATACCTTCCGGAGGAAAGTTTTGGGCCTTACGACTATGGGTCTATAATGCATTACCCAGATGACGCCTATAGTTCTAATGGGAAAAAAACTATAGTGCCATTAACGGCGGGTGCTGTAATTGGGCAAAGAACTCAATTAAGTACTGAAGACATTAAATCGATAAATCATCTGTATATGATCGGATCGACTGATTGAAAAACGCTTCAACAGAGTCCCCCGGTTTTAATCGGTTTACGAATTTTCTTTGCGATTTCCCAATTGAACGCGAAGCCGCATGTCTTGCCCGGGCCAGCATCATTAAGCGGCTTAAACGGCAATCACTTTACATGTCTGCGTGCGCCACGAATTCTATCCGGATCGGCGTTCAAGGCTCATGGCGTCCATCAAGCGTACGCCACAGCCTCCTCCCAGCGTTCAAGATAAAGCTCCGGGTAGGCACGCTTCACGGCCGCGTAAAGCTCTCAGTCAAAGACATGGGAGACGCATGCACCAAGGTCGCAGTTCACCGACTAGCACAAAGTGAAGGGGGCGCATACATGGTTTCCCAAGCTGGTGCGAGGTTTCCATCCAACCACTCGAAGAAATCGCGCTCGCCGGGCGCAAGCGGAGTGCGAAGCCGATCCAGTTCGGCCTTGGGCGAAGAGATTAAGCGCTCGGCTTTCATGAGTTCACGGGCGGCCCCGCTGCGATTTTCGGTTGCCCTTGGCGGAGTTGCAGCGACGGCACATCAGAGCGGCGTTGGCGAGTTCACTGCGACCGCCTTTGCTGTGCGGGTTGATGTGATCGATGGTGAAATCGTCCCACGTGAGTTCGCACCCGCAGCTTTGGCAGGTGCGCTCATTGGTGCTGCTCCAGATGATGCGGCGTTGTTCGGGGGTGAAACCGCGCTGAGCGTCCTTGCGGGCGAAGAGGCTTTCGAGGAGGGCGCGGAGGATTTGCTGCGGCGCTTGCGCTGGTGGAGCTGGTCGGTTCCCGCGAGGATGGTGCGGGCGTAGTCGAGAGCATGGGTGTCCGAGTCGGACACGGTTTCCAGTTTCCGCTGGCGGAGACGAAGATCGTCGACCTGCCGGCCGAAGGCGCCGAGGAGATCGGCGGCGAGGCGGTTGCGGTGGCTGTCGGTGAGGATTAGGCCCTCGCGCAGGAAGGTGCCAACGAGCACGGCTAGGGTGTAGAAGTCGGCAAGTTTGACGAAACGCGTGGAGTGCAGGTCGGGGCAGAGCTTGACGACAGTCTTAATTGCGGAGGCGACCTGGCGGAAGGCCTTGCCGAGGGCGCGCCCGTCGATGCTGTCGGCGGACATGACGCGATCAAGGACGGCCTTTTATTGAGCACGCCGCCCTGATGAAATCTTCCAAACCGACTGGCGCTGGAAGCCGGGTTCGAGGTTCAGCTGACCGGTGTTGTAGCGGTTGACGAGGTCTCCGACGGAAAAGGGGCTGATTTTACGGGTGATAGAAGGAATCGGGAAGCGCGGTGGAGGCGCATGAGGTAGGCATTTACGCGAATTTGTCCGGGGGCTGACGAACCTAAATCATGCTTTTATTGCGTTATTTACGCATGAGCCGGGGGTGGCGGACAGGGTCGAAGGGGAGGTTGCCGTCCTTGCCATGTCCCACGGGTCGGATGCCTCGCGCGGGACGGGCCAGACGGAGTCGGTATCGGGATGGGCGCGAGCGGCGAGTGCGCTGGTGCGAGCCCGAAGCCGGCGATGAGCCTAGCTCTTGTCCGTTTCCGAACAGGCCGTGGTGATGCCGCAAATGGCGGTATGACGGCGGGAGCGGGACAGGGGGATCAACTGCTCGTGTTGGTGAGGTGGTTGCCGCAGTGGCCGATAACGAGAAGGAGCTTTTTCTCGTCCCGATACATGTGGATCGAAAAGCAGGCATTTTTGGTTTTGGCGCCCTTCGTGACGTGCTGCTCAAAGAGGCGAGGTTGTCCGTCGTAAAGGAACCGATAATCATCACCGTATTTCCCCTCGGCAGTTTGGGAAATGTTATTGGCGTAAGCGAAACCGGTTGGCTGCAAAGCCGCCTCCCATGAGGTCCCTAACTTTCCTTTGCCGTCGCGCCAACGCTTCGCTGTGTCATGCAACGCTTTGATTAGGAAATAAACCTCTTCAGGTGCTTTGTAAGGAGACTCCGCAGCAGATTTTCGGGCAGATTCAAGGAACAGGAGGGGACCGTCATTCTGGCCAAAGTCGGCAACTGCGGACTCATAGGCCTCTTCGACGGACGTAAATTCGCGCCTAAATTGAACTATAGCCGGAGCAGACAATCGCGAAGCAGTCCCGGCCGGTTTGGGTGCGACAGAGAGCGCGAGGTAATTCTCCCGATGATTTTCGATCTCACGCCGCGCTTCCTCACATGCGACACGGGCAGCGTCTAGTTCATACGCCAGAGCCTCTTTCTCCGCGAGAAGCTCTTTATTTTCCTTAGAGTAAAGACTCAGCAACTCGTTGAAGTCTTCCGGAGCTTTTGCGTTCTCGCGTGCCGCAGCAATGGCAGCTGCACGCTCGGCGGAGCGTTGTTCATCAATAGCCCGGCGAAGGCGTGCGATCAGCCCGGAATCCACGTGATTCGTGGCCGAGATTGCGCACAGAAAACCGAGTAGCCGTTTTTCGACCGGAGCCGGAGTTAGCTTTGCTGCCTCAATGTCGGCGGGCAGCCAAAGACGGTGTTGATCCGGATTCGCCTGCAATGAAACCCCTGGCCAGTAAATGCGCACCGCGCCGCCAAAACACGAAAGTGTCCTACCTACCTGCTCGGTGAGCTGAAACCCCGTCCACTTGTTTTCGAGCACTGCGACCTCGGCCAGTCCGGCAAGCGAATGCGCCCAGCGGACAGGATCGACAAGGGGCTGTTCAGACCAGACATCCTTGCTGATCACCACAATTGGCAGCGTGCGTTCAGACGAAAACAAAAAACGCTCCACAAACTGATCTACTTGCCCGTGCGGGATGGGATAGTGACTTGCAGGCATGGGCCAGCCATTCAGAGAGCACGTGAAATTAGTGAGGAGTGTCCTTACGAGTCCGGGTATGCCTGGCTGGAATGACAAAGGACGAAGTGAATAACGGAGTGAGCCAACCCGCGTATGGATGGTGACACTGGCATGGTTTCCATCGTGAGCGAGCACCACTTGGGTTGACCAAAACTCGTCGGGTTCATCGCCGTCATGCTCCCATAAATACGTGCGAAGTTCGCCAATTGTGCAGTTCTGATCGTCGCGCCTAATTTGATGTCCTTCGAGGGGCTTTAGCTCCCCCGGTTCATCAGGCAGAACAATTGGGTTGCCAAAACCGAAGCTTGGAGGGCCAGCGGGGCGTTGATATTTCCCAGATATCCAATCGCGAGTGAGTTCGGAAGCTCGCTGAAATGCTGCCTGTGCAGAATGCTTCTGGAGCGTGATGTCGAAGGAGCAGGAGAAGACTGATTTCATGGTGTAAAATTATTTGGCGTGGGCGAAAAGCGTGGGGCGCATTTTTTTTTTTATTTTGATGACGGGCAACCAGAACGGTGCACCGGTCCAGCCCTCGGCGACACCCTCCTGCCGGATAAGCATGAGCAGGGGCAGATCGACGGCGGCGGTGCGGGCGGGCGTGATGTCGTTGCGCGTGCTGTCGGGCTCGTTGAAATCGGCGTTGCTGCCTTCGCCGGGCTTACGGGCGACGTTGCGGCCGGTGCGGAGCATGAGCAGCACGCGGCCACGATTGGCGGGATTGGCGGTGCCCTCGCTCAGGTGGCGGAGGATGGCCTGATGCTCAGCCAAATCCCAGGTGTCTTCGTAGCCGGGGGCGAAGCTCACGAAGGCGGGGGCGATGCGAGCGAGGAGGTCGCACGCATCGGCCAAGGCGATTTCGATAGCAGCGGGGTGTTCGCCGGCGGCAGGGAGCGAACCGGCGAGCGCTGCAATGCGGGCATCAAGCTCAAGGGTGAGCGGACGCAGGCGGGTTTTCACGTCGGTCTCGAAGCCGGAGGGCAAGACGCGACCACGCGGGCGGAGCGTGGTGATGTTGGACGCGAGGATCTTGGTGGGGCTGCACGGGACGATGAGATTGTTCTCGTCGAGCTCAATGAACGTGACGGTGCGGTCGGGGTTCTGGCTCTGATCCTCGATACGGTCGCGCAGGGCTGTATCCGCCTCGTGCATACGGCGCATAGCGGCGTGGATGTGCGGCGCGGTGTAGAAGCGGGTGACCGCGCGATCCTCAGGCGGCCGAAATCCATACATGCGGGAGTGTTGAAGAACGGTGTCTTGCTGGAAGCGCTGGGGATTGCGCCCGTAGTAAAAGCCGATGAGATTCGCGATGGTGATGCCCCGGTCGAGGATCTGGCCGCCGATGAAAACATTGAGCGGAGTGCGAAGGCGCAGCTGGCCCTCGTCGTCGAGCAGGGAGGCGACCTGTGCCTCGGAGTTGACCTTGGTGATCATGATCTCGCCGCTGGTGAGGGCGGCGACGACCCGCGTCCAGACGTTGCCAAAGGTGGGGAGCGGATGCCCGGAGGCGGTAATGGAGCGGGCAAGATTATCGTAGGCGGCTTGGACATGGCCGCGCAGCAAGGCGGATTGGGTTCTGGCCTCACGCTGCAACTGCTCATCTAAGGCGAGGATGACCGATTCCTGCCAAGCGTGGGCGGCTTTGGCGGCCTCAGTGTGGAAGAGAAAAGCGAAACGCTTGGGCCGGCGACCGGCTTGCTCGTCCTGGATGCGGCGAAGGCTGCCGGCGGTCAGAAAGGTAACAAGGGCGGTGCGTAGGCCGGCGATCTTATCGCTGGTGAGACAATCCTCGGTTTTGAAGCGGCGCCCGTCGGGCTGGCGAAGAATGTCCATCTCCTCGGCAATGACGGGATGGAACACGTAGTGGGCGGGGTGCGCGGCATCGCGGCTATCCTCGAAGTAAAACTGCCCGCCGACGTAATCGGAGTGAACCGGGACGAGTTCGGTGAACTTGGGCCGGACGGGGGCTATGCTGAGCCCGGCAGGTGACCCTTCGGGTTGGAGATAGAGGGAATAGGGCGTGGCCGTAACCTGGAGAAACGAGGCGTCGGGTAACTGTTGGCGGAGTTCGTCAATCTGGCCGGCAATGGTGCGGAGTTCGAGGTCGCCGGCCTTGGTGTAGAAATACCCGATGGAGGCGTGGTCTGCCTCATCGTCGATGAGGAGAATCTTGCGGGCGGCGAGGTGCGGGTAGGACGTGAGCAGAATTTCGGCAAGACGTTCGAGGTTCTGCTTCTGCTTTTTGACGATAAAGATGAGTTTCTGGTTGAGCTCAAAGGGGGTCAGGCGATCGGGGAGTTCGAGGATGTCGTAAGCCTTGGCTTGGTCGGCCTCGATGAAGTCGGCGTAGTCCTTGTGGACGCGCTTATAAGTCTGCTTGGCAAGGGCGGTGGTGGGCTTGGTGAGGATGACGGCGATGTCATAGCCGTTGTCGAAAGCGAGGGCGGTGACGCCTTGGAAGGTCTTGGTTTTACCGGACTGGATCTTTCCTAGGAGGATTCCGGGGCGACGAGCATCGGTGGATTCAGCGAGGAGGCTGGTGACGGTGGACTCGATGACCTGGCGGTCGGCGGTGGAGTAAACGAGGTCGGCACCGCGCAGTTTTTGAAGAAAGCCGGGGTAGAAAACGCCGTTTAGATCGAGTGAAGCTGCGGAAGCGGGAGAAGATGTGGGCATGAACCCACCATAACCGATTTACTATGCGATTGCTATAATTGAAAAGGCATGAGACATGCGAATAACGCATGTTTAAGGAATTTCTGCAAAATGAGGGTCTGTCGCTGGAGCGGCTGCACACCTTGGTGCTGCTGGCGGATGCCGGCAGCTTAACAAAGGCGGCGGGGAATGATCCGGGGCGACAAACCCGAATGAGCCATCATCTGCGGGAGCTGGGGGAATTTTTCCATATCGCGCTGACTGAACGCTCGGGGCGGACGCTTAAGCTCACGCCGAAAGGGCAGGAACTGGCGCAGATCGCGCGAAACCATCTGAGCACGTTGCAGACCTTTGCCCGTAGCGTGCAGACGGCGGAGCACGAATGGGCCATCGGCGCCGGAGACAGCGTGCTGCAATGGTGGCTCATGCCCGCGCTCGGGAGAAGAGGGCTGCCGCCGCGATGGTCGCTCCAAAATCTCCGGACGGCGGAGATCGGTTCGCGGGTGGCGGATGAGCGATTGGACTTCGGGTTGGTGCGAAGCGACGCCGTGCGCGACAGCGTGGAGGCGGCGCAGATAGGAACGATCAAATACGCGATTGTAGTGCCAAGAAGACTACTACGGGGAAATCTCTCCACCAAGACAGCGCTGGCCGAATTGCCCCATGCGACTATCGGGACGGACGGTCAACTGACGGAGCGACTGCGTAAGATCGCGAGCGACTTGGGGAGTGTTTTCCAGGCGAGGCTGAAATGCGATTCGCTCGGGCTATGCCTAGCCGCAGTAAGGACCGGGCGTTATGCGGCCGTGCTGCCGACCTACATTCTCGACGAGGAGACGCTGGCGGGGGTGGAAATCGTCGAAGCGGATTTGGAGGAACTGAATCGACCGATGGCGTTGATCTGGAATCGCAGGACCGTGGAGATGCTTGGGCGTGATGCGGTCGAAACAAAAAATGCGCTCCTCGCCGCACTGTGGGCGGAAGACGAGGAGCGCAGACGCGAAGGATAACAATCAGGATTTGAGGGAAACGTCGGGTTTAACCCCGTCGTTGATGCCACCGAGCGGTTCACGCCGAAACCGTAGTCGGCTTCTCCGCGCGCGGCGTCAAAGAATTCAAAGAATTCGGCGAGCAAGAAGAAAAAACTACATCGGTGGCCACCTAATCGGCTCAAGTAGGATACCTACCTTTGCGGAGGGTGGAAACGCGCTGCAGATCCTCCCAAAATGAGACTTCAGCACCTCCACAGGTGAGCAAGCAGGCCTTGGCCTCGGCTTGGGACCTGGGGTTGCCGGCGATAGCACTGGGCTTGACGAGGCGGTGCTCGAGCCGATGATTGAGCGCGAGCTGACCCGGCTGCGCGGCGAGGTGAACATCGTGGCGGGCGAGCTGCAATTCTGCTCCAGCTTGGCAGACGGGGCCGATGTACTCCCACCGGACGTCGCCGAGCGACTGGGGCCGGCTCGGCACATCGTGCTGCCACTGCCGGAGGATGATTCCCGTATAAAACTAGGTTTTCGCCGTCGAATGCCCACTACTGCCATCGATGAAAAAGAAGCCGAACCTAAGGATGATTTGGTTTGCCATGGCTTTGCAGCGATTATTACTCGTGGATTTCTTACCCTATCCTTTACAAAATGAATAGCGATTCCATTCGATTTATTACAGCCACAGTAAAGAGCGACTTCCCCGAACATATTGAGCAATATAAATGGCTCAAGGAAAAGGTAAGATACTACCTATACAACCGTAACGATGAACTCGGAAAAGGGGCAAATGGAGCAACTTACAAGGCTTTAGCCTGCGACAAGGATCGCAATCCCCTGAAGGACGCACCAGCCCTAGTGGTAAAGGCGTTCCTACCTCCCGACAATTCGCGCGGAGAAAATCCGCTAGACCGATATGACCGCCTTAGCGGCCAAACCATACATGAGTTCGAAAAAATACGGAAGAGAATAGGGGGATTTCCATTTGCTAATCCGCTGATCGATATTGGCTTCCGTCAGCAAGATAACATGCGTTTGCCCGATACGATTCAGCCCCTGTTATCGGATGGAAAAGATCTTCACCAATGGCTTCATTCACAGAATCTGCGTCCTGCGATTGTGAAAGTTCCCGGAAGTCGGGCTATCGAACACAACTGGCACGGCTTGACTGATCTTAGCCTTTGGGCAGACGTCTCACTGCGCATCGCGAAGACCGTGCATGATATTCATCTTCGGCGATTGGTGCATGCGGACATTCATCCAGGTAATATCTTCTTTCGGACGAATTGCGACCAGGCCACGCTAATCGATTTTGGCGAGTCATTCATCGCGTCATGGGGGCTCCCCTATAGAGAGCGGCGCCCCAACCCCTACCTTGCGCCAGAACGGCGTGAGCGATTCTCTCATGATGAGCGGATCGACGTCTACTCGATCGGAAAAGTCATGCTCTACCTAGCGACCGGTAAAGAGACTGTCACGCCCCCGGAGACTCACTATCCCGGTCAGCACCGGGATGAGATTGAAAAAGAAATTCGAGAGAATTCGGCCAACCTGTTGAAGGGTGATCCACGAATACTAGATATAATTGGCCGCTGCACCGCGCGGGATCCAGTGGACCGCCCGAAAATGGGAGATGTTCTAAGAGACCTGAAGGTCCTGACAAAGGATTCGCGGCCGACCGTTAGCAAAAGAAAGTCGACTCTAAAATCGGTGCACGACGAGTTGTCTGTAAAGGTCCGGCATGTAATTGCAACAACACCGAGTCCAATTCTTCAGGGATTGGTTGCGCGACAGCTCGCGAGTGTGCTGGAGACTTTGGAGGGCACCGACCGTGAGATGGTGGAATTGGTCGGGACACGCGATCAACTCGTGAGACACATGACTTCATTATTCGACCAATTGGGGAAAGGAGATTCATGGACGGCAGTGACCACCCCTAAGCTTTGGCAACGGCGTGCACTTGGCCTTAACGGTAGCTATACAACTGCAAACATCCGGGCGATACTGCGCGGTGCAGCTGTAAGGCGGACCTTCATCGTATCTGTAGCAGAACTTGGGGTCATCTTCTCCTCAAGATTGATGGACCATCTAAATTCAAGCGAGGTGCCTCAACTCATCGATCTCGGAGGTTATCTTGAGCTTGCAATCAGTGCTTACGAGAATTCGCAGAATGAGAAGAAAAACCACAATTCCACCGATGCATCTGAGATCTCACAAAACTTGCGGCTTCAAAGCGAACTTTCCCATATCAATCGCTTTGCCGCCGTGGTAAAGTCCCTGGACTACCAGATGACGCAATGGGAACTTCGTAGTTTCATTCGCGACGAAGACTCTATCGACATGGTCAAATCTGAAGGTCCTTTTTTCGGTTTCTGTCCCGTTGGGACCGCCGACGAGGTTGCCGAAATTCGTGAAAAGGCCCCGCAATCTTGGATGTATAGGGACAGCGAAAAGAATCCGAAGCTTCGATGGACATTGATTAAGACAGACGCATCTGGTCGCATGAAGGATCGTCGCTATCCTGGATACGGGGAGTTCGAGCCTTCGCACCTACTCGGGGTCCGTGTCTATCACAGCGTATTCGAAGACCCTACGCTCAGCTACGCGAACACTCAGGCACTTTTCAATGGAAGACTGGCGTTGACGAGCGGTCTTATGCGCCTTGCGAGGGTCGCTAATGTCACGTCAGTGACAGCCGAATTCAAAAGAGCTGTCCAAGCTGCAGTGCACGACACGCGCTCGCGCTACAATTGAAATAGTATCTAGGCAGCGAGGAAACATGAGAATTTCAAAAATGGAATCCGGGGGCGCTCGTATCCTTCTCATGCGCCTTTACGACAATCCCGAATTCGCGATAAAGGAGATCGAATGCTACCATCAACTGGGTTTTTCTGTAGTAGCGAACCGAATCGGCTTCAGCGAGGCCGTGCATGAGACGGTTAGGCTGCATTTCATTCACGGCCCTAGGATCGATTGGTGCTCGTTCGATCCTACCTGCGAGGCCGCAGTATTCAAGGAAGTCATGGAACAGGGCGAGGGGTTCGATGCCGTGATTTGCCCCCCGTTACTCGATGGTAGGTTCCCGTTAGACTCCATTATTCAAGCCAACGCTTCGCATTTGCGCCGAAAGATCAAAGTAATCGGAACAGCAAATGATTCAGTTCGTCACGTCGAGACGCGCGCTGGGACGGCTGAGGCACATGGCATCCAGATTGTTAACGCTCCGGGCGTTCACGCTGAATCGGTTGCTGAATACACGATTTGGCAATTCGGCTGGTTGGCGCGCAGACTCGGATCATTCTACGCAGAAACAGGCTTAAACGGGAACTGGCCTCACGCGAGAGCAATCGAAACTCGGTTGCTAAACGGAAAGGTAGTCGGTGTTATTGGCGGCGCGGGACGAGATGGCGTAGCTGTTATCCGCCTTGCCGTTAAACTCGGTCTTTCAGTTGTTGCGATTGGGTCTGGATCGGAGGCTGGCGATGCGCGCATCCGACTTGCTGGCGCGACGGTGGCTGAAAGCCTCAATTATCTCCTTAGAGTTTCCGATTTTATTTCCGTCAATTGTCGTGTTGGCCAAACCACGCTCGAACTGATTGGCGAAGCCGAGATCGCTGAAATGAAACCAGGGGTTATCATTGTGGATCCTGCCGGTGCTGATATTTTCAAGCGAGAAGCTCTGTTAGGCGAATTCGAAAAGCCAGTGCGCCGTATTGGCGCATTGGTACTGGATATGCCCTTCGGAGGGCGGCGCGATGTCGAGGCTTTCCGTTCAGACTCCGCGAACGCTCGGTTGCGTGAATTAGGTGTACTCTTCACTCCGCGGATAGCCGGCTACACCAAGGATTCTTGGGAGCGAGCAAACGAAATGGTCGCAAAGCGCGTCGCTGATGTCATGGTAGGGCTTGAGGAAAAAACTGCTAGAAACATATCTGCGTGTTCCATACTCGCCACGGAGTTGAGAACATGCGCTGCTTTAGTCTCCGACTCTGTCCAAATTGCTAGAAATGCTGGTGAAGAGGCGTTGCGACTCCGAGACCAATCGTTCCAGGCTGCTTACAAAGACGACGGAACTGCGGTGACGAACGTCGATCCGGTAGTCGAACGAATGTTTGCCAAAGAGCTTAAGAGCTTGGGTCACGTCTTTCGTTTCCAAGGCGAGGAGCTTGGGATGGACCTGGCGGAAGTTGGTGACGTCGAGGTAGTGGTTGATGGAATAGACGGAACCCGCAATTTCCGCGACGGAAATTACGGTTGGTGCATCTCGCTCGCAGTGAAAAATCGAGGTATAACGGTAGGGGCTGTGGTTCACGATCCCATCACCCAATCTACGTTCTTCGCTAACAGAGGGTCAGGCGCCTTCTTCGGATATCGTGGAAGAATAGTAAGAATGAAAGCTCCGGATCGACTTCCTGCCGACTTTTCCTTCTCGATAGGTTCATTCCGAATCAAGGGCTCCACGACGGTAAAGCGCCAGATAGCGGATGATATTAAAACCCATGGAGGGCGTGAACGGGAATGGGGTAGTGTGGCTTTGTCGATTTGTGCTGTGGCACGGGGTGGATTGGGCGCATTCGTTCAGGGAAATTCAATAGAGCACGACCACGTCGCTGCGGTGCTCATCGCTCAGGAGGCGGGTGTGGTTGTCTCGCAATTTCCTGCAGAATCGAAAGGCCGAATCTCTTTAGTAGTGGCCCATCCAAGTCTCTCGCCAATGGTCACCGATTCCTACCGCAAGCGAACCGCAACCGAGTAAAGCGGCACCACGACACTAAGGTTACAATCATCTTGCGCAAAATCATAAGAATAGAACGCTAGGAACTTTATGAAAATGTTCCGTAGTTGAACGTCTAGCGCGGGAGTAGATTTGGCTGAGGAATCATGACTAACCGTGGCCGGCAACATGGACAAAATAGTTGCTGTCCGCGATGTGATCGACGGGCTTGGCGGAGCTGACGGGAGCGGCGTTCACTCCGGAGGCTATCCTCACCCTGCCGATTTGCGACGGCATCCTGATCGAGAAAGGCGGGGCGCGACGTTTCCGGAAAGCCAACTACCTGGTGGACGATCTCTACGCAGGGCTGGCCGAGCCGCATCCGATGTTCGCGCAACTTGGTCTCTACGCCGCGAGAAAGGTGTCCTGAGCGCGCACGGCCGCAACCTCTGGCGTTTTCTGGACTTATGCCCCGTGGCTTGCGGGGTCGATTTAAATGCCAAACCTCCCGACCTTAATGGTATTACCGGGGCGGAGGTAGGCGAGAGTAAAGTCGCGCTGCTTCCCGATGAGCTAGCTCAGGCCGGCGGAGACCGAGTGAAGGTCTCCGGCCGAAGGCTCAGCTGGCGCGTTAGGCTTGCTCATCGAGTGAAGGTAACGATCCGGCATGCCTCGACCAGCCGGCGGAGCATAGGGTCCGCGCGCCAGGACTGGCCTTGGCCCTCTGCGATGTCGGATGAGGTCAAATTGGTGGTAATGATGACCGGCAAGCCTCGGCCGTGGCGGCGGTCGAGGATCTGGAAAAATATGCCCTGGCAATGGTTCTCGCGGGCGTAGGGGACCACCTCCTGCCCCCAATCATCCAGCGCGAGGATGGGGATGGCGCTCATGGCCTCCACGAAGCGGGCGCTCTCGTCGCGGCCGAAGCGCATTTCGCCTTGGATCTCATAGAAGAAATCGTGCGCCTGCCAGACGCGTACGTCTCGGCGCTCGCGGACCATTAGGCGGTGCAGGAGCGACCAGAAGGCACGGCTTTTCCCTCGACCGGTCGGGCCGGTGATTAGCAGGCCTAGCGGGTTGGGCTGCCAGCTGCGCACCAGCTCGATGTTCGCCCGGTTGGACTGAAGCTTCGGGTGGTTCCAGTTGCTGCGGCGGGCGGCGGGTGGGCAGTGGAAAAGCCAGCGATTGAGCAGGTTGATCCGCCGGGCGGCGGCAATGCCTTTCTGAGGATCCGGCCGTGGGCGATCATGGAGCGCGACGCGTTCCTCCGGGCTCATGGTTTCGAGTGCATTTAGGAGGTCTCGAACGGACCGAGCGGATCCTGGGTCGCGGTCGCTGCTCGGTTTTATATTATCCTTCGTCTTCATGGTTTTATGAAAATGAATCTGTATATTCGCCCTCGCGCGGCAGACCTCCGCGCCGAGAGGGCGCCATCCCGGCCGGATTGATACCCTGCCAGCCGGAGGTGATCGCGTGGTGGATATTCGTGATGGCCTCGGCATCGGTCCAGCGATTCAGCTGGGCGATCTGCAGGCGCCGGGCAACGGCGGTCAGAGGTTTACCGCTTTGGCGACGGTGCTCGACCCAATCGGCCCAAGCTTGGCGAAGCTCGGGCGACCAGCCGGGCGGGATCTCGGCGGCGGGGTTGGGAGCCGGGCCGCGCGCGACGCCGAGTTCGACCTGCACCCCATTTGCGCGCTCGCGCGCCTCTGGTGGTTCTATGACGGTTCTCTGACGGTTCTCTGACGGTTCGGGTGTCACCCGTGTCACCCCTTTTTGTCGTTTTTGTCGCCCCCTGCCGTCGTTTTTGTCACCCCCTTGTGTCGCTTTTGTCACCCCCGACAATTTGTCACCCCCGTCGTTTTTGTCACCCCCCCGTGTCTCCGGTGGGGCTTCGATGGTTACCCAGAATAGATTGCAACCTCGCCTCGCGGCCTGCCTGGAGATAGCCAGTTCGCCCATTTCAACGAGGTCGGCCACCGCCCGCTGCGCAGTTCGCTCGCTGACGCGCGCTTTTCTCGCCAAGGTGTCCATGCTCGGGAATGCGCAGCCTTTGTCGTTCGCAAAGTCCGCGAGGGATATAAGGACGAGCAGGGTGTTCGCTTCCGCCTTGGAATAGGCGAATACTTTGGATAATATCCGAACGCTCATGTTTTCTTTGGGTTAGAAGTCTTTTTCTTGTCTATCCGCTAATTCT
>JAIXVP010000063.1 GCA_027482905.1 Opitutaceae bacterium | reverse complement strand
TTGTTGATCTCGAAGAGGGCGCGGGTCTTGGTCGTGTTGTCGATGACCAGGCCGATCTGGGCGATCACGGCCTCGGCCTCGATGTTGAGGTCGCCCTGGTTCAGGAAGCCGGGCTGGAGCGGGTTCTCGATGAACTCGCAGCCCCACACGCCGTCGACGAAGGGGGCGATGGCGCTGCCGCGCACCATCTCGGCCAGGCCGGTGCTCACGATGTAGTGTTCGAGGCGGATGTCGTGTTTCCGGTAGGCCTCCTTCTCGGAGACGTAGCCCTGGGACTGTCGGAAGAAATCGGGCAGGCCGGGGTAGAATTTGATCTCCGCGCCGCACTCCCGCAGGATCTTGTTGCTCAGCTTGGGCAGCTTGCCGGCCAGCACGTGGGTGAGCAGGTGGTTCAGGTAGGCGATCTCGGGCGAAAGGGCGTAGCCGCGTTTGCGGTAGTGGCCGACGAGGTTGTTCGTCTCGTTCCAAAAGCCCGGCTCGTCGACGCCGTAGCGCCGGAAAAGCGGGGACTGCATGTATTCGGGGATAAGGGTCTTGTCGAAGTCCCAGATGCAGGCGATGGTGTTCTGCGTGAAGAGGGTCGTGGCCATGGCGGATCAGCATCGTTAGCGCGGGTTAAAACAGCCCCCGCTCGCGACGCGTGACCGCGAGGCAAGCCGCCGCCACGCCGGCGCGCAAGTGCGCAGACGTCCGCGCGTCGCGGCGTCCGCCGATGTTTCCCTCCCGTTTCCCGACAACCTATTTTTTCTTTTCATGGTCTCCCTGCCCGAAATCACCCCGTTCCAGCGCCGGCTCGACGAGCTCGACGCGCAGATGCGTTCGCCGAATTTCTACACCGACGCCCGCGCCGCCTCCCAGGTGACGCGTGAACATCAGCGGCTCGGCCTGCTTCTCGCCGACCACGCGGCGCTGGCCAAGGCCCACGCGGACATCACGGAGATGCGCACCCTGCTGCGTGACGCGTCCGGCGACGCCGAGCTGCGCGAATTGGCCGAGGCGGAGCTGCCCGGCTTGGAGTGTCGCGCCGAGGAGCTGCACGCGGCGGTGTTGCGCCAGATGATCCCGCCCGAGCCCACCGACTCGCGCAACACCGTGGTCGAGATCCGGGCCGGCACCGGCGGCGAGGAGGCGGCGCTCTTCGCCGCCACGCTCACGCGGATGTATCACCGTTACTGTGAGACCCGGCGGTGGACGATCGAGCCCATGGGCAGCTCGGTCTCCGAGCGCGGCGGGTTTCGCGAGGTCAGTTTCCTCGTGCGCGGGCAGGACGTCTACAAGCAGCTCAAATTCGAGAGCGGCGTGCATCGCGTGCAGCGCATCCCCAGCACCGAGGCGAACGGCCGCATCCACACCTCGACCGTCACCGTGGCGGTGCTGCCCGAGGCGGAGGAGGTGGATCTGCACATCGATCCGCAGGATCTGGAAATCACGGTGCAACGCGCCAGCGGACCGGGCGGGCAGGGGGTCAACACCACCGACTCGGCCGTGCGCATCATCCACAAGCCGACGGGGCTGATGGTGTTTTGCGCCGACGGGCGTTCGCAGATCAAAAACAAGGCCAGCGCCATGTCCGTGCTCCGCGCGCGCCTGCTCCAGCGCAAGCAGGACGAGGAGGCGGCCAAATACGCCGCCCAGCGCAAGAGCCAGATCGGCACCGGTGACCGCAGCGAGCGGGTGCGCACCTACAACTTTCCCCAGAACCGCCTCACCGACCACCGCATCGGTCTGACGCTCTACAGCCTGCCGCAGGTGATCGAGGGCGCGATCGAGCCGGTGGTCGAGGCGCTGCAGAAGGCCGACCTCGAGCAAAAACTGGCCGAACTCACCGGCCAGCCCTTCGACCTCAAACGCGCGGCGGCCGGGGACGATGACGAGGATTAAAAACCTTTCGGCCCACGAAACACACCAAATGACACGAAAGGCCGATCAGCCGGAATTCATCATGGCGTTCTTTTCGTGTTACTTCGTGTGTTTCGTGGGCAATACCTCCCGTGAGTAACGTCATGCTGTCCCTGCTCGAGATCATCACCAAGACCACCGATTTCTTCGCTTCGCGGGGCGTCGAGCCGGCGCGGTTGAACGCGGAGCAGGTCGTCGGGCACGCGCTCGGGTTGAAGCGCATGCAGCTCTACCTCCAATTCGAGCGCCTGCTGACCGAGCCGGAGCTGGAGAAAATCCGTCCGCTGGTGAAACGCCGGGCGCAGCGCGAACCGCTTCAGCACATTGTCGGCACGGTCGAATGGGGCGGGCTTACCCTGAAGGTGGATCGACGTGCGTTGATCCCGCGGCCCGAGACGGAGGAGTTGCTGGAGCTTGTATTGGCGCGGCCCCCGGAGAAGGCTGGCGCCGCCCTCCGCGTGCTCGACCTTGGCACGGGTTCCGGCGCGCTCGCCCTGGCGCTGGCGAAGGTCTGGCCCGAGGCGCGGGTGACGGCGGTGGACGCCAGCGACGAGGCCCTGGCGCTGGCGCGCGAGAACGCGGCCGCGCTCGGGCTCGGGGAGCGGGTCGAGTTTTTGAAATCAAACTGGTTCGCGGCGCTCCCGGCGGACGCGGCCTTCGATCTCATCGTCAGCAATCCGCCCTACCTCACGGAGGATGAGTTGGCGGCGGCCGAGCCCGAGGTGCGGCTGCACGATCCGCGCGCGGCGTTGGTCGCGCCGGACGAGGGGCGGGCCGATCTGCGGGCGATTATCGCGGGCGCGGCGCGGCGGCTGGCGCCGGGCGGGCGGCTCGCGTTGGAAACGGGGATCGCGCAGCATGCGGCCCTGCTCGCGGCGGTCGCG
>JAIXVP010000171.1 GCA_027482905.1 Opitutaceae bacterium | reverse complement strand
GCGGGGGCACGGGCGCGCCGGGCACCATCTCGATAATGATAGTGCGGTGGTCGCCATGGTCGATCACGGTGCGGCCGATCTCCCCGGGGATGACGGCCGGTTGGGGCGACGCAGACGTGGTGTCGTCGGCGAAGACAAGGCTGGAGAGGGTTAAAGCGGCGACGGGGCCGCGAAGGGCGCGCAATGCGCGCCGCAGGCTGGGCGAGTATCTTGCAGACATGATGTGGGAGGCTGGAAAAGGGGAAGCGATCAGCTGCCGGTGTCCGCTCACGAGAAATGTGGGCACAAAAGAGGGACGCACTTACTTGCGTTCCCCAACAGGCACCTGGAAGAGCCTCAAAAGAAGACGCTTTCGATGCGCCCCAGCTCGGGGCGCAGGTCGAACGCGCTTCTTTGGTCCTCGAAAATTTCCAGGTTTCGTTGGGGACGGCAGACGAAGCTACGCGAAAGGGAGATGTTGATCGGCGGTGTTCTCGGGTGGTTTACGAGGGAGGTATTTGCTACGCGGAATCACGAAGAACCGTCTGGGCGTGCGCGGCAAGCCCGGTGTGGTGTGCAAGCGCGAAATTCAGGGCCGAACACTGCTCCGCCGTCCAACGGCGTGAGTTCAGATATCAAACTCCGTTTGAGTTTAGACGATACGGGTGGGCGGGCGCGTCCCTGCGCACGCGGCTGTGGAGTGGTAGACGAATCCACGGGCGGAGGGACCCGCCCGTCCACCTCAAGTCCAGAATCTTGGGTCGATGGGAGTAGTCTAAGTCGCCTCAGGGCGCGACGACCACGCGGTAAAACACGCGGGGCTCGGCGGGCGCGGGGGTGTCGGTGAAAATGAGCGCGGCGCCGGTGCCGGGTTGGGGGGCGCCGGAATTGGTCCACGGGCCGGCGGTGAGATCGGTGGTGCGCTGGAGCTGGTAAACGTGTCCGACGAGGGAGGACAGGGTGAGTTGGATCGCGCCGCCGGTTTGAGCGATGGCGGGCGTGGGGATGTCGCCGGCGAGCAGCAAAACGCCGGCGCCGGTCAGGCCGGCGGGCGGGGCGGAGCCGGCGGTCACGAGGTCGAGCGTGCCGGTGTTGGTGAAGACGCCGGGGGCGGCGAGGGTGGCGCCACGGGTTAGGCGGATCACGCCGGAGTTGGTCACGGCGCCGTTCAGGTTCCAGGCGGAGGTCGCGCCGTCGGCGGTCAACGTGCCTTGGTTGATCAACGCACCGTTGATCGTGCCGCCGCCGGTTAGGCTGCCGCCGGCGCGGATGGTGACCGAGGCGACCGTGAGCGTGCCGGTGAGGCGCAGGGTCGCGCCGGAGAGCACCTCGACCGTCGAGGTGTTGGTGAGCGTGCCGGCGAGCGCGAGGGTGCCGGCGGAGACGATGGTCGGGCCTGTGTAGGTGCCGGTGCCGCTCCAGGTCCAGGTGCCGGCTCCGACCTTGGTGATCGCGGTGCGCGCGGGGCTGGTGCCGTTGGTGATGTTTCCGGCGAAGGTGGCGTCGGTGCCGAGGCCGCCGACCTGCCAAGTCAGGAGGTTGGCGCCGGGGGTGTTGTTGTCCGGCACGATGCCGCCGAGGACGGCGTCCGCGGCGCCGGAGAGCGCGCCGAGGGGGATGCTTTGGTTTTGGTTGAGGAAGGAGAGCAGGGTGACTTTCGCGCCGAGGTCGGTGTGCGCCTGAGCGAGGCCGGCGGTGTTTGCGAGGCGGAACAGGCCGCCGTCGGCGTCGGTGATGGCGTGGATGCGGCCGGTAAAGGCGGACCAGTCGCCGAGGGTTTTGAAGCGCAGCCAAGGCACGTAGAGGTTGAGCGTGCCGGAGCCCGTGAGCGGGCCGGAAAGATCCATGCGCGAGTCGGCGCGCAGGGTGGCGTTGGCGCCGGACGGGACGCGCAGGTCGTAGGTGGCGGCGCTGTAGGAACCGCTGCCGTCGAGTTGCTGGAGCGTGCCGCCGAGGAGGGTGAGGGGGCCGGAGCCAAGGCCGGAGAGATTGGCGGTCTCGTCGGCGAGGTTGAGCGTGCCGGCCTGGAGGGTGATGCCGCCGGTCAGGGTGTTCGCGCCGGTGAGGTTGAGCGTGCCGGCGCCGGCTTTGACCAGACTGGTGCCGCTCGCGAGGCCGCCGGCGGTGGCGGTGAAGGTGTAGTTGCCGGCGGCCTCGACTGTCACGGTGGCGGGGTTGAGGGGACCGGTGACGGCGACGGTGGGGTTACCCGCGCGGGTGTCGTCGAAGCGCACCCGGTCCTGGGCGAGGAAGGCGGTCGCGAGGCCGGTGTCGGCGAACTTCCAGTTGCCGGCGGTGGTATCCCACGCGGCGGAGGCCGCGCCGGTCCACACGAGGTCCGCCGGGGCGCGGGTGTTGACCGGGACGAGCGTCACGGTGACGGCGCCGGGTGTGGCGGTGTTGAAGGTGGCGGTGAAGCCGGGGTCGCTCCACGTGAAGGTCGGCGTGCCGGTCAGCGATCCGGTGTAGGTGAACAGCGGATAGGTGCCGGCGCCGAGGGTGCCGACCGGCTCGACGGCGACGGAGCCGGCGAAGGTGAGCGCGCCGGCGAAGACCGGGCCGGCGGCGCCGGTCGCGCGGAGTTTGGACCCCGACTGGAAGGTGACGGGGCCGGCGAAGACGCCGGAGCCGCCGAGGGCCGCGCCGGAGGCGACGGTGACGGCGGAAGCGGACAGCACGCCGTTCGACACGAGCGCGCCGGCCGAGACGGTGGTGGCGCCGGTGTAGTTGTTCACGTCGGTGTAGACGAGGGTGGGGCTGCCGGTGGCGGTCGCGGCTTGGGTCAGGGTCAGGGCGGTGGCGCTGTTGACCGTGGCGATGCGGGTGCCGGCGGGGATGCCGGTGCCGGTCACGGGCATCTGGGCGAGTAGGCCGGTGGTGCTGGTCAAGGTGACGGCGGTGCTGCCGGACGTGGTGGTGGTGGCGAGGCTGGTGGTGCCGGCGGGGGCGAGGGTGAGCACGCCGGAGCCGACTTTGGTCAGGCTGTTGCCGGTGATGGTGCCGGTGAAGGTCGAGTCGGTGTTCTTCGCGCCGATGGTCCACGCGGTGCCGGAGAGGACGGCGCCGGCGGAGCCGGAGAGGGCGCCGAGACTGGCCGAGCCGTTGAGCGAGTAGGCGTAAACGAGGTTGGCGAAATTCAACGCGGCGTTCGCGTAGCCGGCGGAGTTGTTGATGCGGAAATCGCCGCCGTCGGCATCGGTCACCACGTTGATCTGGCCGGTGAAGGCGGACCAGTTGCCGTTGAGGGCGGTGCGGGAGAAGGGGGTGTAGAAGGTGAAGGTGCCCGCGCCGGTGAGCGTGCCGGAAAGGGTGCAGCGGCCGTCGGCGTTCAGGCGGCCGGTCGAGCCGGTGGGGATGACGAGGTTCCACGCGCACGAGTTGTTCGCCTGGAGGTCGGTCATCGATAACGTGCCGCCGTCGAGGGTGACGGGCCCGGTGCCGAGGCCGTCCTCGTTGGCCTCGAAGGAGCCGAGCAGGACGGTGCCGGCTTTGATCACGGTCCCGCCGGAGCGGGTGTTGGGCACGGCGAGGTTCAGGGTGCCGGCGCCGGTCTTGGTCAGGGTGCCGGCGCCGGTGAGGTCGCCCGCCCAGACCAGGCTGGCTGAGGAGGTGGAGACCTCGATGGTGCCGCCGCCGGTCGCGAGGGTGGCGGCGCGGTTGGTGGAGAAGCTGAGTGAGCCGGTGTAACGCAGGGTTCCGCCATTCAGGACCAGGTTGGCGGCGGAGGCGTCGGCCGCGCCGAGGGGGCCGGGGGTGCCGGCCGGGCTGACGCTGGGAACGGAGAGGACACCGCCGTTCAGGGTGGTGGGACCGGTGTAGGTGTTGGTGGTCTGGACGGTGAGTGTGCCGGTGTTGGCCTTGGTCAGGCCGCCGGTGCCGCCGATGGCGCCCGCGCCGGCGAAGGTGTAGTTCGTGGCGGCGTCGACCGTCACGGAGGCGGGGAATACCTCGGTCGCGAGGGAGACGGAGGCGGCGGCCGCGCCGGTGGCGTCGAAGCGCACGGCGTCGCCGGTGACGAAGGCGTCGGGGGTGTCGGCGAGGAGCCAGTTTGAGCTGGTGGCGACGTCCCAGATGGCGGCATTGCCGCGCCAGACCAGGGAGTCGGGCGCACGGGTGGAGGCGATGTTCAGCACGAGGGCGCCGCCGGACAGGGCGAGGGTGGCGGGCGCGCCGGCCAGGCCGGTGACGGAGACGTTGGCGGTGGAGCCGGTCAGGACCCCGGTGTAGGTGATGAGAGGATACGAACCGGCGGCGGGCGGCCCGGCGAGGCGGTTCAGGTCGATGCGGGAAACGCCGGCGAGGGCGAGGTCGCCGGTCACGGCGAGGCGGTCGGAGGCGGCGGTGGGCGACGCGCCGAGGTCGAATTGCAGGACGGAGCCGGTCAGGTCGAGGCGAGAGCCGACGGCGAGGGTCGAGGCCGATCCGGTCGTGCCGGGGGAGACGCGGCCGCGGGACTTGACCTGCAGGCCGCCGCCGAGGGTGCCGGAGCCGGCGACGCGGCCGAGGCCTTCGACGACCACGCGGCTGGCGGAGAGGGAGCCGTTGACCGCCAGGTCGCCCTGCTGGACGCGGGTGTCGCCGGCGTAGGCGTGGGCGGACTGGAGGGTGAGCGCGCCGAGGCCGGCCTTGGTGAGGGTCATCGGGCCGGCGAGCGAGCCCGTGCCGGCGAACGTGTAGTCTTTGCCGACCGCGTTGTGGACCACGACTTCGCCGGGGGTGAGAGTGCCGGCGAGGGTGAGGGCGGAGGAGGTGTCGCCGCTGTGGTCGAGCAGCACCGTGTCGGTGCCGGTGAACGTGCTTGCGGCGGCGCCGCGGAGCCAGCGGGCGCTGGCGCCGGCGTCCCAGGTGTTCGCGGCCGGGTCGCCTTTCCAGACGAGGTTGCCGCGCCAGATGGGGGCGCGGGGCGGGGCGGCCATGTCCTGGCCGAGGAAAAAGCCGGCGTGGGGGGGCTGATTGTAGCCGGTGTTCTGCCAGGCGATGGCCTCCCGATACTGCGGGTCGTGCATCAGGGTGTAGAGGCGGCTGGTGGCGGGGATCGTGGTGGTATAGAGGCGCAGGGCGGTGTTGTCCGAGGCGCGCATCAGGACCTCCTCGCGCCAGTCGCCGAGGATATCGCCGCTGAGGTTGGGGGTGGATTTCGTGCCGTTGTTGGACGAGGTGCCGCTCAGGCTGAGCAGGGTGGTGACGTTGGCGCTGGCGGGGACCCATTTGGAGATGGTCGTGCCGTCGAGCAGTTCGCGGAGCGGGTCGGCGTCCCACCACACGCCGAAGTTCACCGCCGGGCGGCTGTTGGTGGTGATGGGCACGCCCTTGATGGTGAAGACCGAGCCGCTGTTGGTGGCCCAGGCCTCGTAGCCGGGGTAGCGCGGGTCGATGTCGAAGGCCACGCCGCGGCCGACGTCACCGCCGCCGGGCGCGCCCCAAAGCACGGTGCCGTCGCGTTGTTCGGTCAGACTCGTGCCGTAGATGCCGTAGGACGAGGGGCTCTCGTGGGGCATGAAGAACTTCAGGCCGGGTTTGTCCGGGTCCATTTCGGACAGGTGGGTGGCGTCGCCGTGGCCGAGTCCGGTGTTCCAGAGGCCGGTGCCGTCGTCGTTGATGGCGCAGGCGCCGTAGGCGATTTCGTCGCGGCCGTCGCCGTCGAGGTCGCCGACGCTGATGCTGTGCGCGCCCTGGCCGGCGTAGGCGCGGTTCGAGGTCGGTCCGGAGCCGCTGTCGAAAACCCAGCGGCGGGTCAGCTGGCCGCCGCGCCAATCCCAGGCGGTCAGGAAGGTGCGGGTGTAGTAGCCGCGGCAAAGGATGGCGGACGGACGCTGGCCGTCGACGTAGGCGACGGCGGCGAGGAAGCGGTCGAAGCGGTTGCCGTAGCCGTCGCCCCAGAGGGTGGTGAGGCGGGAGCTGGACGGGTTGTCGACGAGGTTGTCGGGATCGCGTTGCGGGAAGAAGCGCGTGGTGGCCAGTTCGGCGCCGGTGAGGCCGTCGAAAACGGTGAGGAATTCGGGGCCGGTGAGGATGTAGCCGGAGGTGTTGCGGTAATCGTCGGTGTTGTTGAAGGCCGGGCGGGTGCCGCCCTGCCATTTGGCGGCGCCGCCCACGTAGGCGCCGGTGCCGTCGATGGCGCCCGGGGCGCTGCGGCAGATGATCTCGGCGCGACCGTCGCCGTCGAAATCGTAGACCATCGGATCCAGGTAATGGGCGCCGGAGCGGATGTTGACGCCCATGTCGATGCGCCAGAGGCGGGTGCCGTCGAGTTTGTAGGCGTCGAGGTAGGTGTTGCCGGTGTGGCCCGACTGGGAGTTGTCCTTCGAGTTGGTGGGGTCCCACTTCACGAAGATCTCGTATTCGCCGTCGCCATCGAGGTCGCCGACGCTGCAGTCGTTCGCGGTGTAGGTGTAGGCGCCGCTCGCGTTGGTGCCGGCCGGGGGGATTTGCAGCGGGACGTTGAGGTATTGGCGGACGGGGGCGTTGGCCGGGAGGGTGAAGGAAGCGGCGGCGGGTTGCTCGATCCCCGCGAGGACGGGACGGATGGTGTAGACGTTGGCGACGGCGAGGTTGGCGGAGGCGTCGGTGTAGTCGGTGGTGGTGGCGAGCGGGCTGGCGTTGAGTTTTACCGCCGCGCCGCCGTTGGCCGCGCGGTAGAGGTTGAACGCGATGCCGTCCGGATCGTCGC
>JAIXVP010000187.1 GCA_027482905.1 Opitutaceae bacterium | reverse complement strand
GGGCGCGGGGGGGGGGGGGGGGGGGCGGGGTGACCAGGTAGGTGGCGTTTTCGGAGTAGTTGAGCAGGCGGACCTCGGAGTCGGGCGGCAGGCCGTAGAGCGAGAGGGCGTGGCGGGCGAGTTGGGCGACGCGCCGGAGCTGATGGCGCGTGGGGAGTGCGGCGAATGCGGCCGCGGTGATCGGAGTTTCAACCACGGAAGGAATTGGCCGCAAAAAGGCGCAAGGGTGTTGTTTGCAAATGAAACTTTCCCGCGCGCCTATAGGCGCGACGCACGGTCACGAATGCAGGACGGAATTTTGTGAATTCTTGCGGCAAAACTACTGAGGGTTGATGATTTGCTTAGAAGTTAGAGGCCGCGGCAGCGATGCCGGCGGCGGTGCGGTCGAGGATCTCGTCGCACTCGGCGGGGGTGAGGAGGAGGCCGGGTTTGAACTGGAGCACGCGTTGGTCGAGCTGGGAGAAGATCGCCCAGATGCCTTTGGCGTAGAGCTCGCGCATGACGTGTTTCGCGCCCTGGGGGTGACTGTTGAATTCGAGACCGAAGATGACGCCGCGCTGGCGGATTCCGGTGAAGAAGGCGTGTTGCGCGCGGATGGCGTCGAGGCCGGCGCGGAGCTTCGCGGCGACGGCGTCCACGTTGGCTATGGTCTCTGGGCGCAGGGTGATTTCGAGGGTCTTGAGGGCGGCGACGCAGCCGAGTTCGGAGCCGCCGAAGGTGGAGATGTGGCCCCAGCCGTCCTCGTTGAGCCAGCCGCCGGCCTGGGCGGTGACGATGACGGCGCCGATGGGGTAGAGTCCGCCGCTGAGGCCCTTGCTGGTGACGATGATGTCGGGCGTGACGCCATATCCGGTGATGCCCCAGAGGTGGCCGGAGCCGCAGCGCAGGAGGCCGGTCTGGACCTCGTCGGCGACGTAGAGGGCGCCGTATTTTTCGCAGAGGGCTTTGACGGCGGGCAGGTAGCCCTCGGCGGGCATGGGAAAACCGTAGGTGGCGGGGATGGTTTCCATGATCACGCAGGCGGCGTCGCCGGGGGCGAGGGCGGCCTCCATGGCGGCGAGGTCGTTGAAGGGGACTTTGACGAACTCGTCGGGGCGGCCGGCGCTGTGGAACTGGTCGGCGTAGCGGCCGTCGGCGGTGCCGAGGGCGAGACCGGTGTGGCCGTGGTAGGCTTTTTCGATGGAGACGATTTTGCGGCGTTTGGTGCCGTAGCGGGCGCACTTCAGGCCGATATCGATGGCTTCGCCGCCGCCGCTGGAGAGGATGGCGTAGCGCATGTTGGGCGGCGCGGTCTCGATCAGTTTTTTGGCGAGGGCGGCGCGGCCGATGGCGGGGAAGTGGTGGTTCCCCATGTCGAAGTGATCGAGGGCCTCCTTCAGCTCGGCGATGATCTCGGGGTTGCGGTGGCCGAGGTTGTAGGTGCCGCCGTTGAGGTGGAGGTCGAACAGGCGGTGGCCTGACATATCGTGCAGGAAATAACGTTCGCGGCGGCCGATCACGAGCGGCGTGCCGCGGGCGGCCCAGGCGCGGACCTTGTCGGGGTTCCAGTAGGCGGCGCTGTCGGCGAGGACGGACTCTTTGGAGGCGGAGAGGAGGGAGGAGAGGAGAGGGGACATCGAAAAAATGCGGAAACGCGGAAAGCGGAAATGCGGAAAACGGAAGAGCGGAAATCTAACGGGCCGGCGTTAGGGGCGCAGGGATTGGAGGGTTTCGTCGGTGGTGAGGACCTGGCAGTAGATGTTGTTGAGGATGGTCAGTTCGGCGCGGTGGAGCTCGTCGGTGCCGGCGGCGCAGGCGTCGTCCACCACGATCACGTCGAAGCTTTCGTCGGCTAGGGAGCGCACGGTGCTGGCGACGCACTGGTCGGTGAAGATGCCGCACACCACGACGTGGCGGACGCGGAGGTTGTGGAGCAGGAGGCGGAGGGCGGTGCCGGTGAGGGCGCTGTCGGTCGTCTTGGTCAGGACGATCTCGTGCGGGAGCGGAGCGACGGCGGGGAGGATCTGGGACTCGGCGGCGGTGTGGGGCAGGAGGAGGTTGTTGAAGCCCGGCCGGGCCTGGCTGAGGGAGCGGTCGCGGCCGTCGGGGGTGAGGCAGGCGATGCGAGCGAAGAGGACGTCGCGGCCAAGGGCGCGAAAGCGGGCGAGGAGGCGTTGGGTGTTGGGCAGGACGAGGGAGGAAAGGCGTTCGCGGAAAGGTGCCCAGCGGGTCCACTCGGCGAGGGCGGCGGGGTCGGCGGGCGGGGCTTCGGGCAGGTAGCAGTTCTGCAGGTCGATCACGAGCAGGGCGGTCTCGGTGGCGGGCAGGACGATGTCCGGCAGGTCGGGGAGATTCTCGTAGTAGAACGAGCGGTAGGCGGTGCGCCAGGAGGGCATGGAAACTGGGAGCGAGGAGATAGGAGCGAGGAGCGAGGAGAGGAGAGCCGAGGGCTTAGGCGGTGAGGGCGGCGGGGGATTCGGGGAGGATCTGGCCGCCGTCTACGACCAAGGTCTGGCCGGTGATGTAGCCGGCCTCGGCGGAGGCGAGGAAGGCGGCGGCGTGGCCGATGTCCTCGACGCTGCCGAGCTTGCCGAGCGGGACGCAGGCGGCGGTGGCCTCGATGTAGGCGGGGCCGAGGTCGACGAGGGCCTCGGTGAGGATGTTGCCGGGGAGGACGGCGTTGATCGTGATGCGGTCGCGGGCGAGCTCGATGGCGGCGGTGCGGATGAAGCCGAGCTGGGCGGCCTTGGTGGCGCCGTAGTGGCTCCAGCCGGGGAAGCCGGTGATCGGACCGGTGATGGAGGAGGTCACGACCACGCGGGGCGCGGGGCTTTGGCGGAGGGCGGGCAGGGCGGCCTGGACGCAGAGCATCAGGCTGCGCACGTTGGTGACGAAAAGGCCGTCCCAGGCCTCGTCGGTGAGGTCGGTGATTTTGCAGGCGGGGAAGGCGCCGGCGTTGGCGCAGAGCACGTCGAGGCCGCCGTGGAGCTCGACGGCCTTGGCGACCATCGCGGAGACCTGGGCGCGGTCGGTGACGTCGGCCTGGAAAAAGGCGGCGGTGCCCCCGTTGGCGCGCAGCTCGGCGGCGGCGGCTTCGCCCTCGGCGGCGGTGCGGGCGACAAGCAAAACCTTCGCGCCGTGGGCGGCGAACACGCGGGCGATGCCCTTGCCGATGCCCTTCGAGGCGCCGGTGACGATGATGGACTTGTTTTTGAGGGAGGCGGACATGGGAGCGGGGGGCGAGGAGCGGGGAGCGAGGGGAAATCCGAAGGACGAAGGGCGCAGGGTGACGGCGGCTTATTCCGGGGCGGCGGTGAGGCGGCGGGTGCGGCGCTGGTTCCAGGCGACGACGGTGAAGAGCACGATCACGAGGAGCATGGCGCCGAGGACGGAGAGCACGCCGACGGCGGGCACGAGGGGTTGGTAGCCGGTGGTCATGCGGGCGTAGAGCCACTCGGGCAGGGCGCTGTCGGCGCCGGTGGTGAAAAGCGAGAGGGCGAAGTTGCCCCAGGAAAGCAGCACGGCGAAGCAGGTGGCGCTGATCATGCCGGGGAGCAGGAGCGGCAGGGTGATCTTGCGGAGGATTTGCCAGCGCGAGGCGCCGAGGTCGCGGGCGGCCTCCTCCAGCGCATCGTCGAGGCCGTAGGCCTGGATCGAGATGATCAGCGTGGTGATCGGGGTGATCCAGACGGTGTGCCCGATAACGGCGGTCCACCAAGCGGGCGTGATGTGGAGGAAGTTGAACCACATCAGCAGGGCGAGCCCGAGGACGGACTGGGGGAAAAACAAGGGTAGCAGCACGAGGCGCTGGAAGGTCTGCCGGCCGCGCCAGCGGTAGCGGGCGTAGGCGAGGGCGGCGAAAAAGCCGATCAACACCGAGAAAAACGCGGTGAGCCCGGCGATGCGCAGGCTGATGCCGAAAAACTCGGCGATCTGCGGCGAGTTAAGCGCGTCCTGATACCATTTGAATGTGATCTGCTCGCTCGGGTAGGGGAACGAGAAGAAGCGGCGCTTGGACAGCGAGGCCACGATGATGCACAGCAGCGGAAAATAGAACACGAGCAGCACGAGGCCCGCGTAGAGGCTGAAGCCGATCCGTTGGGTGCGCGTGACGAGCATGGAGGGAGCTGGGAGCGAGGAGCTGTGGGCTAGGAGCGGAGAGGACGGAGCGGAGGAGGCGCGGGGCGTTAGTCGCGTTTTTTGCCGAGGAGTTTTTCGAGGTCGAAGCGGGCGAGGGCGACGAAGACCACGACGGTGGTGAGGCCGATGAAGAGGGTCGAAAGGGCGGACCCGAGCGGCCAGTTTTGCGCGTAGGTGAACTCGGACTCGATGTCGGCGGCGATGGTGACGACCTTCTGGCCGCCGAGGATCTTGGCCTCCGCGATGGCGCCGGCGGAGAGCACGAAGACGAGAAGCGAACCGATGAGCACGCCGGGCAGGGAGAGCGGGAGGTCGACCTTGCGGAAAACCTGCCAGCGGCTCGCGCCGAGGTCGAAGGCGGCCTCGCGCACCTGGTCGGGCACCATCTTGATGCCGAGCGCGAGAGGGAAGAGCATGAAGGGCAGGTAGACGTAGACCATGCCGAGCACGATGACGGGGATGTTGTAGAGCAGGGAGTCCACCTGCGCGTCGAAGAGGGTGGCGAGCGTGCCGCCGACCACGCCGTTTTTCATGAAGCCGATGACCCAGCCGAAGAGGCGGATGTTTTCGGAGACGAAAAGCGAGGTGGCGATGGCGTAGGTGACGAAACTCGCGCCGCCGCGAAAGATTTTGGCTAGGGCGAAGGCCAGCGGGTAGCAGATGACCAGCAGGCAGACGACGGTGAGGCCGGCGAGGCCGAGCGACCAGAGGATGGATTTAAAGTAGGTTTGCTGGAAGATGGTGACGTAGTTGGCGAGGGTCGGGGCCTGGAGGAGGGCGAAGGTCTTGGGCGGCATGAAGCCGAACCACACGACGCAGAGGAGCGGGGCGACGAAGCCGAAAAGCATGAGCGCGCCGAAGGGCAGGGCGGCGAGCGCTCCGAAGAGCGAGGACCCGGAGGCGTCGGCGGACGGGGCGGGGACGGGCGCGGACGTTTTCATGCGTCGAGCAGCTGGCTGTCGGCGAGTTCCCAGCCGAGCTCGGCCTCGGTCGCGGTGGTGCGTTCCTCGCGCAGGCGTTCGACGGTGAGGGTGTGGCCGGGGGCGACCTCGACGTGATACTGGATGCGCGAGCCGAGGGAAAACTCGTTGAGGATGCGGACGGGCACGCGGTTGCCGGCGACTTCGCCGGGGCGGAGGAAGCGGAGCGACTCGGGACGGATGAGCAGTTTTTTCTGCACGCCGGCCGCGAGCGGGGCAGGCAGGGCGAGGGCGAGGGTTTTGCGACCGGTGTCCCAGGCGCCGGTGGAGTCGCCGCCGCCGGTGACGGGCAGGAGGTTCACCTCGCCCATGAACTCGGCGACGAAGGCGTTTTTCGGCGAGGCGTAGATCTCGTCGGGGCGGCCGATCTGCTCGATGCCGCCGGCACGCAGGATGGCGACGCGGTCGCTCATGACCATGGCCTCCTCCAGCGAGTGGGTGACGTAGCAGAAGGTTTTTTTCGTGCCGCGCTGGATGTCCTTCAGCTCCTTCTGGAGCAATTTGCGCAGGCGGGCGTCGAGGGCGGAGAGGGGTTCATCGAAGAACAGGATCTCGGGGTCGTAGGCCAGGGCGCGGGCGAGGGCGACGCGCTGGCGTTCGCCGCCGGAGCACTGGGCGATGTTTTTGTCGTAGTAGCGGTGGGGGTCGAGGTGGAGGAGTTTGAGCAACTCCCACGCGCGGGTGCGGCGTTCGCCCGAGCTTTGGCCGCGGATCTCCAGCGGGAACTCCACGTTTTTGCCGACGCTCAGATGAGGGAAGAGCGCGAGCGACTGGAAGACCATGCAGGTGGGGCGCTGGTTGGGCGGCAGGTCGTTGATCACTTTTCCGCGCAGGCGGATCTCGCCGGAGGTGGGTTTTTCCATCCCGACCAGCATGCGCAGCAGGGTGGTCTTGCCGCTGCCGCTGGGGCCGACGAGGGTGAAGAACTCCCCGTCGCGCACGCCGAAGTTCACCGCATCGACGGCGGTGAAGGTGCCGAAGCGTTTGGTGACGCCGACGACGTCGAGGATGGGGGCGGCGGACGGAGAATCGGATGCGGCCATGCGGAGTGGTGGAGGGACGGCGGACATTCGCGCAGCGGCCATCCGCGGCGCGCCGGGTGGCGGCGCCGGAGACGGTGAGAAGGCGCGGAGAACAGGATTGGGATCAGCCGGCGCGGGTGCGTTTGGCCTCGTTGTAGATCGAGGTGAGCAGATCGTTGTCGGGGATCGTCTCGTAGTCGGCGCTGCGATTCATGTCCTCTTCGAGCGTCTCCCACTGGAAACAGTTCAACTCCTCCTTGGAGAAGCGGGCGAAGACGTCCGGCTGGGACATCTGCGTGACCGGGTTGTGGGAGGCGTCGGCGAGGGCGACGGTGTGGCAGATCTCGGGGCGCTGCACGTATTCGAGGAAGTCCTCGGCGCGGGGGCTGACCTCGGGGTTGTTGACCACGGAGGTGACCTCGAACCACTGGAGGGAGCCCTTGCCGTTCACCGGGCCCTTGCGCGGCGAGATGTGGTAGACCTCGTTGAAGCCTTCCTTGCGGGCGACGGAGCAGGTGTAGGTGCCGCCGCTGAAGATGGCGTCGATCTCGCCGTTGATCAGGGCCTGGTTGAGCTGGGCGGGGTCGCCGCCGATCATCTTCGCGTTGGTGAAAATCGTCTGGGCGGTCTTCTTGAAGGTCTCCACCTCCTCAGGCGTGTGGGTCTTGTAGGGGGTGAAGCCGGCCGCGATGCAAAGGTGGAGCACGTTCCAGTTATCCCAGGCGAGGACGCCGAATTTGCCCTTCATTTTCGGGTCGCGGAACATCGGGAGTCCCTCGTCCTCGGCGGTGGCGATGGAGATCTTCTTGGAATTGATCACGAAGTTCATCGGGCCGAAGCGCTGCATCATGCCGATCAGCTCCTTGCCGTCGGGGGAAAGGGCGAAGGGATTGATGCCGGTCTGCTTGTTGTAGAACATGGGCATCATCTTCTCCAGGTAGGGGAGGAAGCGCTCCTTGTTGAGCGGCTTGATCAGTTTTTCGCCCCACATCTGCTGGCGGGCCCAGCACTGGTTCAGGTTGATGAGGTCCCAGATCTTCAGTTCGCCGGCGCGGAGCTTGTTGATCATGCTCGGGTCGTCGGTGCCGGACTCGGCCTTCAGCGAGATGCCGGGGTGGAGTTTGCGGAAGGGGTTGAGGACGTTGTCGCTGTTGTAGCCTTCCCAGCAGAGGATGTTGAGTTGGTCCGCCCGATCGGCGGCGTAAGCGGAGGACGGAAGGGCGGAGGAAAGGGCGAAGCCGGCGGCGGTGCCTCCGGCGAGTTTCAGGAAATCACGGCGGTTGTAACGGGTGTGCATGATGGTGGAACCTCCGTCATAGCATGGAGGATACCAGCCGCCCTCCCGACCCGCTCCGGGCGGAAGAAACTCCGCCGATCAATCCGGTCGCGGTGTCAGGCTTTCGCCGGCCACCACTGGTAGAGGAAAAAATAGACCAGCACGCCGGTGACGCTCACGTAGAGCCAGATCGGGAAGACGACGCGGGCCCATTTTTTGTGCCGCTCGAACTGGCCGGAGAACGCCAGCGCGAAGGTGCGCGGCACGAGGTAGGCGATGGACATGGCGAGCAACACGTGGGTGATCAGCATGACATAGTAGACCACGCGGATGGGGCCCTCGCCGCCGAATTGGGTGTGGACCGCTTCTCCGGCGCCGGCGGCCATGCCCTTGAGGACCTTGTGGGTCAGGTAGCCGACCAGGAAAACGGCCGAGACCACGCCGGCGGAGAACATCGACGCGCGGTGGGCGGTCTTGTTGCCCGAGCGGATGAAGACGTAGCCGGTCGCGATGAGCAGGGTGGCGAGGGCGTTCAGGGCGGCGTTGAGGGCCGGGATGTCGTTGAGCGTCATGTCAGGGGGCGAAGTAGAGGCGGTCGATCACCAGCGCGCCGAGCT
>JAIXVP010000150.1 GCA_027482905.1 Opitutaceae bacterium | reverse complement strand
GATGGCGAGCAGGGCGCCCACCCCGCCGGAGGCGGTGAGGCTGCCGACGAGGTCGAGACCCCAAGTGTAGCTGCGCGTCAGGGCGGTCGCGAGGGTGCCGTCGGTGTTCACCGCGACCTCGGCGACCAGGTTCCAGCCCTGGTAGTAAAAACGCGTCTCGGTGAAGGCCACGGGCTCGCCGGTGGCATCGAGGGTGACCACGCGTTTGCCGACGCGGCGGCCGAGGTAATCGTAGGCGAAGTCGAGGCGCAGGCGGGGGCCGGCCCCGGCCGGCGCCAGCCAGTCGCGGGCGGTCTGGCGGATGAGGCGGTTTTCGGCGTCCCACGCGTAGTTCCAGCGCTCGTCCTGGGTGAGGTTGCCGTCGGCATCGTAGGTGTGGGCCTCGTCCCGGCCGAAGAAGACGAAGCGGTTTTCCACGCTGGAGGCGGTCCCGTCCTTCGCCCCGATATAGAAGCGGCGGCCGGATTTGCGCCACTCCTCCGGGGCGGTGAGGAATTCGAGCTGCTGGTGCCAATACCGGGTGGTGGCGGCCCGGGTGGGGGTGAGCGCGGGGGCGACGCTGTAGCTGTCCTCGACCGCGAGGCTGGCGCTGGTGGGGGCGAGGCCCTCGAGCACGGCGGGCTGCGGGTGGCGCTTGGTCAGCTGGTTGGCGGCGTCGTATTCGGAAGTGGCGGTGGCGACGGAGGCGCCGGTGCGGGTGGCGGCGGTGCGGTTGCCGGCCTCGTCGTAGCCGTAGGCGAAGTTGCGCGCGCCGAGGAGGACGGCCGAGTTGTTGCGGGTTGAGGCGAGGCCGTTCGCCAGAGTAGTCGGCTCGGAGTCGATATGGCTGGTGGCGGCGGTCAACTGGCCGCGAGCATCGTAGGTGTAGTCGTGGCGCAGGCCCTGCCCGGTGCCCCAGTAGTAGTTGGCGAAGGCGGAGCCGGTCTGGAAGGAATGGAGGCGGCGGCCGCGATCATCGGTCCAGTATTGGTATTTGGCGACGGCGTCGGCGGTGCCCCACTTGGCGGAGATGCCGGTGAGGATGTTCCGGTTATCCTCGTAGGTGCGCGTGACGGCGAGGCCGGCGGGAATGGTGTAGCCGGAGACGAGGCGGGAGTTGGCGCGGTAGGAGTAGGTGAAGGTGTGACCGCCGGTGAGCGTCAGGGCTTGGCTGACGACGGTGGCCGACGTGCCATAGGCGATTTTGTTGAGCCGGCCAAGGGCACCGGTGGTGTAGATCTGGGTGTGGGATGAAGTGGGGTTGGCGGTGGTGCCGAAGCTGAAGCCGCGGTTTCGGCCAATCACCGTGGAGGGTGTTTCGTCGGTGGCGTTGGCGGCGGCGGCAATCTCGGCTGGAGTAACGGGTGCCGGAGGCGTGGTCGTCGTTTCGTAATACTGGGTAAACATGCGACCGTCGGCGAGGGTCTCGCTGTTCAGGCGCCAGGGCTTGGTGCCGTCGTAGGCGAAGGTGCGGGTGCCGAGGAGGTCGGTGACGGTGGTGGTGCGGCCGGTGCGGCCGTAGCCGTAGGCAAGGGAGGGGGTGCCGTCGTTGTAGGTGACGCTCTGCAGATCGCCGCTGGCGGGGGCGTAGGCGTAGGTGGTGGTGACGGCCTGATTTGTCGAGGGACCGGAGGTGACGACGCGGCCCCAGAGGCGTTTGGAGACGCGGCCGATGTCGTCGTATTGGTAGGAGACAAAGCCGGAGACGGCGGTGTCCAAGGCGTCTTTTTTGGAGAGCAGGACGCCGGAGGCGGAGTCGTAGACCCAGGTGGTGACGTCGCCGGTGCCGGTAGGCCATACGGAGGCGTTCCAGCCGGTGCCATTGGTGGAGGAATCGTAGCCGCGGGAGCCGCCCTTGAAGGTGGTGAGGGTGGTGCGGTCGCCGAAGGCGTTGTAGCCGTATTCGACCGGCTGGGCGGCCTCTCCCCAGACGCGGAAAAGTTGTCCGCGATCGTTGAAGGATTGGTAGGTCGTCTTGCTGTCGGCGTCGGTGGTGGAAAAGACGCGGCCGGCGGTATCGTAGGTGGTGGACGAGACACGCGTGCCGGGGGTGGCAGAAGGGCGGCCGTTCACGAGCTGGACGCGCTCCTCGACGCGATCGACCAGCGTGGTGGCGGTGGCGAGGGTGATGGCAGGAGCAGGCGGGATCGTGGTGGCTGCCACCAATTCCACCGTGGGGCCGTCCTTGTAGTAGGTGGCGGTCGCGCCGACGCGGGGCTCGACCACGACGAAGGGGCGGCCGAGGTCGTCGTAAGTCAGTGTCGTCGTCAGCCGATCGGGACTGGTGCGGCTCGTGACGAAGCCGTTGATCGAGACCTCGATGGCCGGGCTGGCGAGGCCGGGGGATTTGACCTCCCGGGTGGTGGTGCGGGTGGCGAAATCGTAATTGGTGGTGGCGGTGGTCGAGTTGCCCTCGGCGTCGATGGTCTCCTCTTGGGCGCGGAGCGTGGCGGTGAGGCCGGTCAGGCGTTTGCGGATCTTGCCGCCGGAGGTGGCGGTGGCGTTGCCGGTGGTCTCGTAGGTTTTGACCTCCTCGACCGACCACCAACTGGAGGTGGCGGTATCGAACTCCATCTTGGCGAGGCGGTCGGAGATGCGGTCGCTACCGGCGAGGTCGAGGATGCCGTTGCCGTTGATATCGGCGCCGCTGCGGTAACCGCGCCCCATGGCGTCGTAGACGTAGGCGGTGGAGGCCAGCAGGGGCCGGCGGGTGTAGAGGAGCTGGCCCTTGGAGTTGTATTCCTGGGTCTCGTCGTAGAGGCCGTTGGGGGCGCCGGCGGCGGTG
>JAIXVP010000238.1 GCA_027482905.1 Opitutaceae bacterium | reverse complement strand
TCTCCAACCTCGTCGAAGGCAGCCGCCGCGCGGGGGTGAAACGGCTGCTCTTTCTTGGAAGCTCCTGCATCTACCCGAAGCACGCGCCCCAGCCCATGGCCGAGGATTGCCTCCTCACCAGCGCGCTCGAGCCCACCAACGAGGCCTACGCCATCGCCAAGATCGCCGGCCTCAAGCTCGCCCAGTATTACCGCAAGCAATACGGGGTGCTCTTCCACTCCGCCATGCCCACCAACCTCTACGGGCCGGGCGACAACTACCACCCGACCAACTCGCACGTGCTCCCGGCTCTCATTCGCCGCTTCCACGAGGCCAAGCTGGCCGGCGCGCCCGAGGTCGTCGCCTGGGGCACGGGCAAGCCCATGCGCGAGTTTCTCCACG
Source organism: Opitutaceae bacterium (assembly GCA_027482905.1). Classification (GTDB taxonomy): domain Bacteria; phylum Verrucomicrobiota; class Verrucomicrobiia; order Opitutales; family Opitutaceae; genus IMCC26134_A. The sequence goes on along the minus strand of JAIXVP010000238.1, from coordinate 9,928 downwards.
TGGACGACCTGGCCGAGGGCTGCGCCTTCCTCCTCGGCATTGAGAACCCGCCCGACTGGATCAACCTCGGCACCGGCACGGACGTGACGATCAAGGAGCTGACCGAGACCGTCGCCGCCGTCGTCGGCTACCCCGGCAAGATCACTTGGGACGCCTCCAAGCCCGACGGCACTCCGCGCAAATTGATGGATGTATCCAGACTCGCCGGCCTCGGCTGGCGGGCGCGGATCGGTCTGCGCGAAGGGATCGAAAAAACCTACGCCAGTTTCCTGGCCGAAAAGGCCGCCGGCACGCTTAGGGCCGCTTGAATCGGGTGGAACGCGTTGTCCCCTACGCGTTGACGCGGCTCCGCCGCGCCCTGCGCCCCGAGCAGGCCCCGCGAGCTTGTTGAGGAGAACGCGCTCCACCTAGGCGTGGTTAGCCCGTTCCGGCCCCAGCACGTGCCCGCGCTTCAACGACCGGGAATCACCGTTCCATCCGAGCGCCCCTTGCCCCCGCTGGCCGTGTAACCCAATGGGTTACACGGCTGCCTTTTTGCCTCGCGGTGCTTCCCCGTTTGTCGCGCGGCCGCGCCGCGACTCCCTATGCGCGCGGTTCGAGCCCAGTGTAACCTATTGGGTTACACGGGATGCTCGGCGAGACGGGGCGCGGCCGCGCCTTATTTCCATTTGCCGGGGCCGGAGGCACCTCCCACGTTGACCGGTTTCCATGAGCGACTCCGTGCCCGACATTTCCCACGACCAACACGCCGTGCGCCGCCAAAAGCTGGCCGAACTCCGCGCCGCCGGTTTCGACCCCTTTCGCGCCAACGTCGCCACCACGCATTTTTCGCAGGACGCCAAGGCCCTCTACGTCGACGGCCAGGACTACGTCACCGTCGTCACCGTCGCCGGCCGCCTCATCACCTTCCGCGTCCAGGGCGGCAGCTCCTTCGTCAAAATCCAGGACCAGCAGGGCCCCATCCAGCTCTACTTCCGCAAGGACGTCCTCGGCGAGGAACGCTACACCGTTTTCAAAAAGCAGCTCGACCTCGGCGACATCATCGGCGTCACCGGACCGCTCTTCAAAACCAAGACCGGCGAGATCACCATCCGCGTCGATTCGTTCACGCTGGTGTCGAAGGCCCTTCGCCCCCTGCCCGAAAAGTGGCACGGCCTGAGCGACGCCGAGCAGGTCTATCGCCAGCGCTACCTCGACCTCATCGTCAACCAGGAGAGCCGCCATCGCCTGATGACCCGCGCGCGCATCGTCAGCGCGGTGCGCCGCTTCCTCGAGGATCGCCAATTCCTCGAGGTCGAGACTCCCGTGCTCCAGGCCGTCGCCGGCGGCGCCGCCGCGCGGCCTTTCCAGACCCATCACAACGCGCTCAACACCGACTTCGTGCTCCGCATCTCGCTCGAGCTTTACCTCAAGCGCATGCTCGTCGCCGGCTACGACCGCGTGTTCGAGATCGGCCGCAACTTCCGCAATGAGGGCGTCTCCCGCCGCCACAACCCCGAGTTCACCATGCTCGAGGTTTACCAGGCCTACAGCGACTACCGCGGCATGATGACCCTCGTGCAGGACCTGATGCGCCACCTCGTGCGCGACGTCGTTAAGCCCACCGAGACCGAGGGCGAGGGCGAGACCGCCGTCACGCGCCCCAGCATGCGCATCAAGCACGCCGCCAGCGGCGAGTTCATTGATTTCGAGAACGGCTGGCGCGAGGTGCGCTACAAGGACCTCATCATCGAGAAAACCGGCGACGCCCAGTGGTTCTCGCGCTCCAAGGAGGAGAAAATCGCCGGCGTGCAAAAGCTCGGCCTCTTCGCCGACGCCAAGTGGGAGGACTTCGAGTTGACCAACGAGATCTTCGGCAAGCTCATCGAGCCGACGCTCATCCAGCCGACCTTCGTCACGCATCTGCCCAAGGAGCTCTGCCCGCTCGCCAAGATCACCGCGGACGACCCGACCACGATCGACGTGTTCGAACTCATCATCGGCGGCATGGAGATCGCGCCCGCCTACTCGGAGCAAAACGACCCCGACGTGCAGCGCCAGATGTTCGAGGCGCAGGCCGGCGAGGAGCAGCAAAAGGTCGACCAGGACTTCCTGCTCGCGCTCGAACACGGCATGCCGCCCGCCGGCGGCATGGGCATCGGCATCGACCGCCTCTGCATCCTGCTCACCGGCGCCGAGAGCATACGCGACGTGATTCTATTCCCCCAGCTGCGCAACACGGCTGGATAAAGTTGAGGATTGGACACGGAGAACACGGAGCTCGGACACGGAGAACACGGAGTTGAACACCTGGAAACTTGAATTGGCTCTGTGTTCTCCGTGTCCGAGCTCCGTGACCTCTGTGGCGAAAAATTGACGCGACGATGTCCTGGCCGCTCTACCTCGCGCTGAAGCAGCTCTTCCCGACCGGGCGGCGCTTTCCCTTCTTCACGTTCATCTCCATCCTCGGGGTGGCGTTGGGCGTGGCCCTGTTGATCGTGTCCATTTCCGTGATGGGCGGCTTTGGCCGCGAAATCCGGAACATGATCGTCAACACCCAGGGCGAGGTGCAGGTGCGCGCGACCGGCCTGATGGAGAACCCGCGCGCGGTGGTGGAGGCGGTCAAAAAGGTCAAAGGCGTGACTGCCGCCACGCCCTTCGCCGAGGGCGTCGTGATGCTCAAGCGCGACCGACAGCCGGCTTTCCCCGCCATCCAGGGCGTGGACATCAACCATGTGGACGAGGTCGTGCCGTTGCGCCGTTTCGTGGTGGCGGGCAAATTCGACGACCTCGACGACGACCGCGTCATCCTGAGTTATCAGCTCGCCGCCACCATCGGCGCGCGCCTCGGCGACAAGGTGCAGGTGTATTCGCCGCTCCAGCTCCAGAAGCTCCAGGCCGACGAGATCATGCTGCCGCGCGAACTGGAAGTCTGCGGCATCTTCGAGATCGGCCACCAGCAACTGGACAGCAGCGTGGTCATCGTGACCCTGCGCACGATGCAGGAACTCTACGGGCTCGGCCGCGCGGTGCACGGCGTGAACGTGAAGCTGGCCGAGGGCGCCGACCCCGATCGCGTGGCGCGAGAGATCAACCGCGTCCTTCCCGTCGACGGACTGGCCAAGTCGTGGATGGACGCCAACCAGGAGTTCCTCTTCGTGCTCCAACTGGAGAAGAACATGATCTTCTTCCTGCTGCTCTTCATCATCGTTGTCGCCGCCTTCTCCGTCGCCTCCTCGCTGCTCATCGCCGTGGTGCGAAAGACCCGCGAGATCGGCCTGCTCGGCGCGCTCGGCGCCAGCCCTCGCCAGGTGGCCGCCTGCTTCTGCTACCAAGGCGTCATCATCGGCGTGGCCGGGACGGCTTCCGGTTTGATTCTCGGCTTCACCGTCGTCCACTTCCGCAACGATCTGGTCGCGGGCTTCACCCGGCTCACCGGCAGCCAGGAGGCGCTGGAGCGCTTTTATCAATTCAGCCAGCTCCCCGCCTATCTCGCGGGCAAGGACCTCGCGCTCATCGTGTGCAGCGCCCTCGTCGTCTCGACCCTCGCCGGCCTGCTGCCCGCGTGGCGCGCGGCCAAACTCAAACCCGTGGAGGCGCTGCGCAGTGAGTGACCCATTCTCCATTCTCCAGGCCACGGGCCTGCACAAGAGCTACCTGAGCGGCGAGCGCCGCATTGAGGTGCTGCGCGGCGTCGATCTCGCCATCGCCGCCGGCGAGAGCGTGTCGATCCGCGGCGAGTCCGGCTCGGGCAAATCCACTTTGCTCAACCTGCTCTCCGGCCTCGACGCGCCCGACGCGGGCGAGCTGCGCTGGGAAGGCGAGGCGAGCCTCGACCATGCCCGGCGCGGCCGGCTGCTCGGGCTGGTGTTTCAAGCGTTTTACCTCGTGCCCGAGCTCGACGCCGAGGCCAACGTGCTGCTCGCCGCGCGTCTGCTCGGCAAAATCGGTCCGGCCGAGCGCGAGCGCGCCCGCGAACTGCTGCGTCGAGTGGGTCTCGGCGAGCGTGTCGCCCACACGCCGTCCAAGCTTTCCGGCGGCGAGCGCCAGCGCGTGGCCATCGCCCGCGCGCTGATGAACCGCCCCAAGCTGATCCTTGCCGACGAGCCCACGGGCAACCTCGACGAAGGCAGCGGCGACGCGATCATCGAGCTGCTGCTCTCGCTGTGTCGCGAAGAGGGCTGCGCGCTCGTGCTCGTGACCCACAATGCCGCGCACGCGTCCCGCTGCGCCCGTCCCTTGTTCCTGCGCGAGGGCGGCTTCCATGCCGTCTGATTCCAGCTCCGTTTTACGATGAACCTGTTCTCCTCCCCGAAGCCCAAGGTGAAATGCGGCGTGGCCGGCGTCGGCTCGCTCGGCCAGCACCACGCGCGCATCTATGCGGCGCTGCCCAACGTCGAATTCATGGGCATCTACGAGGCCAGCGACGAGCGCGCGAAGGAGATCTGCGCCCGGCACAACTGCCGCCGCTTCGCCACCATCGAGGAGCTGGGCGAGGCCTGCGACGCCGTCTCCGTCGTCGTGCCGACCGACCGCCACGAGCAGGTGGCTATCCCGCTGCTGAAGCGAAAAACCCATCTGCTGATCGAGAAACCCATCACCGCCACCCTCGAGGAGGCGGAGCGCGTGCTCGCCGCCGCACAGGAGAGCGGCTGCATCGTGCAGGTCGGCCACATCGAGCACTTCAACCCGGTGATGAGCTTTCTCGAGAAGCACATCGATCGCCCGGGCTACATCACGGCCGAGCGCCTCGCGCCCTACACGCCGCGCGGCACCGAGGTGGGCGTGGTGCTCGACCTCATGATCCACGACATCGGCATCGTGCTCGCGCTGGTGAAGTCGCCCATCCGCAAGATCGACAGCGTGGGCATCAGCGTGCTCTCGAAGACCGAGGACATCGCCAACGCGCGTATCGAGTTCGAGAACGGCTGCGTGGCCAACCTCAGCGCCTCGCGCATGAGCCTGAAGAAAAACCGCGAGATCCGCATCTTCCAGGACGACGCGTATCTGTCGTTGGATTTCATGAACCAGAAGGGGCACCTGGTGAAGAAGAGCGAGTTGATCGCGTATGGGTTGAAATTGAAGATCGGCCTGGCCAAGGCGGGCGACGCGAGCTCCATCCCGGTGCAGGAGATCCCGATCGAGAAGGACGAGCCGCTGAAGCTGGAGCTGGCGCACTTCACCGAGAGCGTGGCGGAGCGGAAGCAGCCGAAGGTCGGCGCGGCGCTCGGCAAGTCGGCCCTCGAGGTCGCGATCCAGATCACGGAGCAGATCAAGGCCGCGCGGAAATGAAGGCGGGCGGAAGTCTGAACCTGCCTTTCGCTCTGTCCGCTCCGGTTGCCGGAGGCGTGGATCTGCTCGTCATCGCTGGGGAACACTCGGGTGATGAACACGGGGCGCGGCTCGTCGCCGAGCTGCGCGCGAAACAGCCCGGGTTGCGGGTTTGCGCGCTGGGCGGGAAACACCTCGCGGCGGCGGGCACACAGCTGTTGCACGACCTCACCGCCTCCTCGGTGGTGGGGCTGGTGGAGGTGTTGAAAAACTACTCCTTCTTCAAGGCGCTCTTCGATGCCACCGCCGACTGGATCGAGACGCACCGGCCGCGCGCGGTGTGCTTCGTGGATTACCCGGGTTTCAACCTGCGGCTGGCGGCGACGCTGAACGAACGCGGGCTGGCGGCCAAGGCGGGCGGGCCGGTGAAATTGCTCTTCTACATCTCGCCGCAAATCTGGGCGTGGAAGGCGGGGCGGCGCTTCAAGATGGCGAAACACCTCGACGCGCTCGCGTGCATTTTCCCCTTCGAGATGGCGTGTTACGCGGACACCGACCTGCCGGTGGAGTTTGTGGGGCATCCGTTTTTGGCGGGCGACTATGCGCCGCCGGTGCGTTTCGACGCGGACGCGCCGGTGTTGTTGCTGCCGGGGAGTCGCAAGCAGGCCGTGGGGCGCATCTGGCCGCTGCTGCGGGACGGTCATGCGGTGTATGGGAAACGCGGGGCGCGGGTGATTTATCCGAGCGCGGCGATCCGCGAGGTGATCGAGGCGGCGGGGGTGCCGGACGGGGTGGAGTTGGTGGCGAACACGGGCGAGCCGGTGGCGGCGTCGGCGGTGTTGACCTCGAGTGGCACGATGTCGCTGCACTGCGCGTTGGCGGGGCTGCCGGGCGCGATCGTCTACCGCGCGAACCCGCTCACCTACCTGCTCGGTCGCTGGCTGGTGAAGATCCCGTATCTGGGCATCAACAACCTCCTGCTCAAGACGCCGATGTATCCGGAGTATTTGCAGGGCGCGGCGAGCCCGGCAGCGCTGGCGGCGGAGCTGCGTGACTGCGTCGAAAACCCGTCGCGTCGCGCGGCGACGCGAGCGCAGACCGAGGCGTTGAAAACCATCCTGCGCCAACCCGCCGAGGGCACGGCGGCGGACTGGGCCCTGCGGCGCGGCGGCTTGGGTTGAAAACTACCCGTGGCGGGCGAGAATCTGGCGCCAGAGGGCGTCGGCTTTTTCCGCCACGAGGGCGCGGGCGCGGGCGACCTCGGCCTCGCGGGCGGCGAGGTTTTGCGCGGCGATCTTCGCGAGGTCGTCGAGGTTGTAGAGGTAGACGTTCTCCAGCTCCGCCACCTCTGGCGCGATGTCGCGCGGCAGGGCGAGGTCGAGAAACAGCAGCGGGCGTGCGCGTCGCCGCGAGAGGGCGCTGGCGACCGGGGCGGCGTGGACCACGGCCTCGGGCGCGGCGGTGGAGCCGACCACGATGTCGTAGTCGGCGAGGTGATGGGGAAAATGCTCGAAGGGCAGCGCGGTGGCGTCGAGCGTCTGGGCGAGGGCGAGGGCGCGCTCGGGGGTGCGGTTGGCGACGGTGAGGGCGGCGGCGCCGCGGGACTGGAAGGCCTTGGCGGTTTTCTCGCCGATGTCGCCCGCGCCGAGCAGGAGGATGCGGGCGGACCGGAGGTCGCCGAAGATGGTCAGGGCGAGTTCGACGGCGACGTTGGCGACGCTCACCTGGCCCTCGCTGATCGCGGTATGGGTGCGGACGTGTTTGGCGGCCTGGAAGGCTTTTTGGAAAACGCGGTTTAGCACGGGCCCGGCGCGGCCGGCGGCCTGGGCGGCGGCGTAGGCGTCCTTCACCTGGCCGAAAATCTCGTTCTCGCCTAGAAGTTGGGATTCGAGTCCGGCGGCGACGGCGAGCAGGTGGCGCAGGGCGGCGGGGCCGGTGGTGTGGGCGCGGATGGCGGCGAAATCGGCCGGCTCCAGTCCGGTGACGGCGCAGAACGCGGCCTCCAGCGCGGCGAGGTCGGCGGGGGTGTCGGCGACACCGTAGAACTCGACGCGGTTGCAGGTGTTGAGCAACACCAGCTCGGGCAGGCCGACGGCGGCGAGGCGGGCGTGCAGATCGGCGGCGCGTTCGGGCGGCAGGGCGAGTTTTTCCCGCAGGGCCAGCGGGGCGGTGTGGTGGCTGGCGCCGAGGTGGAAGACGAGGGGGCCGGGCAGGGTCATCGCGCGGGGGCCTCCGGAGCGGGCGGCGCGTCCGGGCCGGCGGGGTGGCGGCTGGAGTTGACCGGGGCGATGGAGAGCAGGGCGGCGAGGAAGAGGCCGGCCCCGGCGAGGGCCTGGCGGCGACCGACGAGGCGGCCGCGCAGGCGTAGGGCGAGGGCGAGGGCGTAGGCGAGGAACACCCCGATGGTGGCGAGGAGTTTAAAAAGGTTCACGCTGGCCGGTTCGCGCAACCACCAGACGGAACCGACCCCGAGCGAGAGCGCGAGCAGGGCGACGCCGGCGGCGAGCAGGCGCAGACCAATCACGTCGAGGTCGCGGATCGACGGCAGCAGGGCGAAGGCGCCGTCGATGCGTTTGTTTTTGAGACCGTGGTGGCGGAGCAAATACAAGCCCGACACGAGCGCGAGCAGGCCGAAGACACCGTAGCTGAACAGGGCTAGGGCGGCGTGGAACTCGATCCAGGGGTTGCCGCCGAAGACATGGGTGCGGCGGGCGGCGTCCCAATCGGGAAAAAGCAGCGCGGCCAACCCAAGGGCGGCGGCGAGCAGGGCGGTGCCGAAACCGAGCAGGCTGAGGCGAAAGGCGGGGCCGACCACGAGGTAGAGGGAGGCGGCGGACCAGGCGGTGAACTGCACCAGCTCGAACTTGTTGCCCAGCGGGCAGCCGTGGACGGCGACGCCGCGCAGGTAGAGGCCGAAGGTCTGGAAGGCGTAACCGGCGGCGAGCACCATATAGATCGCGGCGGTGGAGCCGCGCCGGCCGCGCAGCAGGGAGACCGCGCCCAGCACCGCGCCCGCCAGGTAGCAGGCGGCGGCGAACCAGAGCCAGGTGCGATCGGTGAGGGGCGGCATTTTAGGGAGAGTCGGTCACTTTCCACGAAAGCAGGGAAACGGCACGAAAGAAAAAATGGCGGGAGGCGCGGGCAGGAGTTTTACGCCGGGCCGGAGAAGAGCCCCGGCGCGCAGCCCGCGAGAGTGGACGACCAGAGGACGATCTCGCCGGGCAGGCCGTCGCGTTCGAGGGCGGTGGCGATGTCGGCCTCGGTCGGCTCGACCACGTCGTGTTTGGGGTCGGCCGGCCATTCCGGGCGCAGGCGGCGGGCGAGCGCCCAGCAGGCCCAGGCGCGGGCGGCGCGTTGGGCGCGGCGGGGTTCGTTCATGCGGTCGGCGTAGTGTTGGAAATGCACCCGCGGGTTGCCGATGAACACTTCCGGCGGGGTGTGAACCAGGAACCACGCCATCGCCGCGTAGGGCTGCGGCCAGGCGCGCACCTCGGCCTCGTCCCCGCGCAGGTCGGCGCCGAGCGCGCGGTCGAGGCAGAGCACGGCGCGGGCGGCCAGCCCGCGTTGCCAGAGGGCGTGGCCGTATTCGAGGCAGGACAGGTAGAACGCGGCGTCGCGGGCCTCGCCGTGGCGCGAGAGGTGGCGGTGGTCGAGCCCGGCGGGCGGCGTGGGCAAGTAGGGGCAGGGCGGGAGCGGGACGGCGGACATCGGCGGAAATGCAGGGGGGCAATCAACGCGTCGCGCCCGGGCGGCGCAACCAGTGCTCGGCGGTCCAGAGCGCGGCGAAGGCCAGGGCGGCGGACACCGCCACGAGGGCGAAGGCGCGGTCGTCGCGGCCGAGTTGCACCTCGTGGTAGATGCCGAGCGCGAGCGTGACGGTGCGGCCCGGGATGTAGCCGGCCACCAACACGGACGCGCCGAATTCGCCCAGCGCGCGGGCGAAGGCCAGGACCAGCCCGGCGGCGAGCCCGCGTCCGGCCAGCGGCACGGTGATGGCGACGAACACCCGCCACGGTCGGGCTCCGAGTCCGCGGGCCGCCTCCTCCAGGTGGTGCGGCACCTCCTCGAAGGCCACCCGCGCCGCGCGCACAAAAAGCGGCAGGGCCATCACGGCGGTGGCCAGCACCAGCGCGCGCCAGGTGAAGACCAGATCGAGTCCCAGCGCGTCGTGGAAAAAGCCGCCCACCGGGCCGCGCCGGCCGATCAACTTGAGCAGGATCAAACCTGTCGCCACCGGGGGCAACACCAGCGGCAGCGCGACGAGGGTCTCGACGAGGGCCTTGCCGGGCCAGGCGTGGCGCGCGAGCAGCCAGGCGAGGGCGAGGCCGAAGGGCAGCATCAGGGCGGTGCCGAGCAGGGCGATGCCGAGGGTGAAGAGGGTGATGCCAAGCGTTTCGGGCACGGAGAAGGGAAACTTGTGGGGCAAAGCGCGCGGCCGCGCCAAGACTTCCGCGCCCGTCGCACGCAAAAAATCCCCGGGAAACGGCTGGCGCGGCGGGCGGGCCTGTGTTGCGGGTGGGCATGGCATTTTTCCTCGGGGTGGACGCGGGCGGGACGAAGACGCGGGCGGTGCTGGCCGACGCCGCGGGCGGGATCGCGGGTGCGGCCGAGGCCGGTCCAGGCAACGCGCAGGCGGTCGGCGCGGCGGCGGCGGGCGCGGCGGTGCGGGCGGCGGCGG
>JAIXVP010000195.1 GCA_027482905.1 Opitutaceae bacterium | reverse complement strand
GCGGTCAAGGAACAGGCCGTCACGCTCTTTCTGCTCATCGCCATCGCCGCGGCCGGTGTGCTCGCGTTCAGCCGCCTGGGGCGCGCGGAGGATCCCACCTTTGTGGTCAAGATCATGACCGTGACCGCAGTGTGGCCGGGGGCCACAGCCGAGGAGATGCAGAACCAGGTCGCGGACCGGCTGGAAAAGCGGCTCCAGGAACTCGAGCACTACGACCGCACGGAAACCTCGTCGCGTCCCGGGTTGATGACGATGAAGGTGATCCTCAAGGACAACACCCCGCCCAAGGAGGTAGCTGAGGAGTTTTACCAGGTGCGCAAGAAGCTGGGCGACGAAGCGCGTTTTCTGCCGCGCGGCGTGCTCGGGCCGATCTTCAACGACGAATACTCCGACGTGTTCTTTTCCCTCTACGCGCTCAAGGCCGCCGATCTGCCGCATCACGATTTGGTGCAGGATGCCGAGCGCCTTCGGCAGCGGCTGACGCGCGTGCCCGGCGTTCAGAAAGTGAAGATATTGGGCGAGCAGAGCGAAAAGATCTTTGTTGAAATCTCCTATCAACGCCTCGCGACCCTCGGCCTCAGTGCCCAGTCGCTGTTCAGCGCCATCGCGAGTCACAATGATGTCACGCCCACCGGCTTCGTCGAAGCCAATGGTCCGCGCGTCTACCTCCGGCTCGACGGAGCCATCTCCGACACCGACTCGGTTCGGTCGATTCCGCTCCCCGTGCCGGGGAAAACGCTGACCATCGGCGACGTCGCCGAGGTCCGCCGCGGCTACGAAGACCCGGCCACGTTCCAGATCCGCGAAGCCGGAGAACCGGCGCTGATCCTAGGCGTGGTCATGCACAAGCGCTACAACGGGCTCACACTGGGCAAGGATCTCGCGGCGGAAGTCGGCCGCCTCCAAACGGAACTGCCGGTGGGCATCACGCTGACGCAGATCTCTGACCAGGCGTCGGTCATCCATGGGGCGATCAACGAGTTTATGGTGAAGTTCTTCGCCGCGCTGGGCGTGGTGATCCTCGTCAGCCTCCTCACGCTTGGCTTCCGCGTTGGCCTCGTGGTGGCCGCGGCGGTCCCGCTGACCTTGGGGGCGGTTTTCCTGATCATGCTCGTGACCGGCCGCGACTTCGACCGCATCACCTTGGGCGCGCTCATTCTTTCACTCGGCCTGCTGGTCGATGACGCGATTATTGCCATCGAGACCATGGTCGTGAAGATGGAAGAAGGCTGGGATCGCGTGAAGGCCGCCGGCTACGCGTGGACCTCGACCGCCGCGCCGATGCTCACGGGCACGCTGGTCACGATCGTGGGCTTTCTGCCCGTTGGCTTCGCGCGTTCGACGGCGGGCGAATACGCCGGAAACATCTTCTGGATCGTGGCGTTCTCGCTGCTGGTATCGTGGTTCGTGGCCGTCTTCTTCACGCCTTACATGGGAGTGAAGCTCCTACCGAACATTCCGGCCAAGACAGCAGGACATCACTCGATCTACGGCACGAAGAACTACGAACGGTTTCGCCGTCTGATCCGGCTGTGTGTCGACTACAAATGGGTGACGCTGGGCGTCACCGCCGGATTGTTCGCCGCGTCGGTCGCGGGCATGGCCGTCGTGAAGAAGCAGTTTTTTCCCAACTCCGACCGCACCGAGCTGACACTTGAAATCAATCTCCCGGCCGGTTCCGCGTTCCCCGTGACCGAGCAGACGGTTCGTCGCATCGAGAAAGCCATGCTGGCGCTGCCCGAGGCCAAACGCGTGACGAGTTACGTCGGTGAAGGCGCCCCGCGTTTCTTCTTTTCCCTCAACTCGGAGCTGCCCAACCCCGCCTTTGCGCAGGTGGTCGTCCAAACCGAGAATCCGCAGCAGCGCGACATCCTGAAGAACAAGATTCGCGGTCTGGTGGCCGAGGGCCGGTTCGCCGAGGCCCGCGTGCGCGTCACCCAGTTTCTGTTCGGGCCGCCGGTGCCTTATCCGGTGCTCTTCCGCGTGACCGGCGACGATCTCAACGAAATCCGCCGCATCGCGAGCGAAGTCAGGCAGGTGATGGCGAAGAACCCGCATCTGCGCGACGTGCATCTTGACTGGGGCGAGAAGACTCCGGTGCTTCACCTGGCCTTCGACGAGGAGCGCCTGCACCTCGTGGGACTGAATCCGCAGAGCGCGGCCCTGCAGCTCCAAGCCATCCTGCAAGGAGCGACCGTTTCCCAGGTGCGCAGTGGCAATCGCACGGTCGATGTTCAGGTGCGGAGTCCGAAGCTCGAGCGGGACGGGCTCGACGCGATGGGCGACATCGTCATCCGCAACGAGCAAGGTCGCTCCATTCCGCTCCGCCAGATCGCGCGAATCGAGACGCGCATGGAGGACGCCGTTTTGAAGCGCTTTAACCGCGAACTCTACATCGCCGTGCAAGGCGACGTGCTCGACGGCAAGCAGCCGCCCGATGTCACGGCCGAAGTGCTGCCGGCACTCGCGGCGATCAAGGCCGGCCTCCCGGCCGGCTACCGGATCGACACTGGCGGCTCGGTCGAGGAAAGCGAAAAAGCCAACCAAGCCCTCGTGCTGCTTTTCCCTGTGATGATCCTCGCGACCCTGGCGTTGATCATGTTTCAGGTGCGCTCGTTTTCGGCGATGTTCATGACCTTCGCCACCGGTCCCCTGGGCCTGGTGGGCGCGGTCCCGACTCTGATTCTTTTTAATCAGCCGTTCGGATTTAACGCGATCCTCGGGCTGATCGGTCTCTCGGGCATCCTAATTCGCAACACGCTCATCCTGGTCGATCAAATCCAGCACGATAAAGCTGCCGGCTTGTCCGACTACGAAGCGATCATCGAATCGACGGTCCGCCGGGCCCGTCCCGTCATGCTCACGGCCGTGGCGGCCATGCTGGCGTTCATTCCTCTCACGCATTCGTCCTTCTGGGGTGCGATGGCTTACGTGCTGATTGGCGGCGTCGGCGCCGGCACGGTGATCACGCTCCTGTTCCTGCCCGCGCTTTATGCCACGTGGTTCAAGGTGAAGAACCCTGCGCACGCCGCGACCATTCTCCCCGGCGAGGACTGATCGACGTTCACTCAGCCCGCCGCCCCGTGCGCGCGCGGGGCTGTTTTGTGCCCAGATAAATTGCCACAGATTTGTTAGCGGAGTCGTTTTTTGCCCCACTTCCCTAGTATCTCTCTCGCCCGCATTCTCGTTCTAAACTATTTAAAAAAGATGAAGCACGCTAAATGCAGGCTTTCTGTTGTTTGCCCGAGGACGGTTCGCCACTCCCCCTCTCTCTCCTCCGGTTTTGCGCAGCTAAACTGGCGGCCGACGCAGAGCGGCGGTCAGCGCGTAGCGCGTGAGGAGTTGTGTCCGTCAAGTTCAGCAAAAAGGACTGGGTGGTAAGAGTGGGATTGAGGACCTAGAGAGGTAAAAAATGGGGAGGGGTGCAGGGGCCGGGGAATGGCCCCCGACCCGCCCGCTCGGGATTGGGTCAGGCGGCGCGGGCGGCGAGGTGTGGAGCGATTTCGCGGAGGGGCTCCATGTTGAGGTAGCGGTTGGCGTCGATCCACTCCTCGTGGGTTTCGACCGCGAGGGCGCGGGTGAGCCGCAGACAGGCCTGGGCGTCGGGGAAGATGCGCACGACGTGGGTGCGTCGCTTCAGCTCTTGGTTGAGGCGTTCGAGTAGGTTGGCATTTCGCTCAAGTCCTCCGGCCATCGTGTGGTCTTGCGGCTCGGTCTCGCGGATTTCCTTGAGCTTGTCCGGCAGCCGCAGCTTTGCCGTGGTGAAAACCTTGGTGTCGAGGGTTCGGATGATGAGTCGTCCGTTGCAGCGAACCCGGGCCTAGTAGACGTCCGTCTCGCCGTCTCGGATGAGGTTCTGAACCGTGGTGGCTGAGATTTTCATTCCACGTATAGGACCCCCCATATAGGGGCGGGTCATTTCAGCCCACCTTCCACTTCCATAAGTCATTCATGGTGCCCGGGCACGGACTCGAACCGTGATGCTGTTAGGCACAGGCTTCTGAGACCTGCGTGTCTACCAATTCCACCACCCGGGCGGATGAGGGAGGTGAAAACCATTCGCCCCGCGCGTTTCAGGCAAGCCCGGATTTCAGGAGGTTTAACAAAACCAGGCCGCCGGCTTTGGCCAATGCCGCCCGTGCCGGAGTTTAGCCGGAAAACGCCGCCAAGTCCGCCCGCGCGTGCTGCATCTCCGCCAAAATCACCCCCGTGTGCCGTAAAAGCTGGCTGCCGGCCGGCGTGATCGTCACCGCCCGCCCCATCCGATCGAACAGGCGACACCCCAAATCCCGCTCCAAGGCCTTGATCGCGTGACTCACCGCCGACTGCGTGAGGCTCAACTCCTTGGCTGCCTGCGTGAAACTCCCCAACCGAGCCAACGTGGCGAAAGCGAGCAGTTTGCGGCTATCGAGGATGGGCTGGGACATGGAGTGCGGTCGCGTTTTGAAGGACCTACCCATGAGCACGATTCACGCCACGACCGGGTTGCGCCCTTAGCATGAACTTATTTCATGCCATTGCCACCCGTGGTGTGGTGCCTTGTTGTTCACCTTTTGCCGCGCTCCGCCCGTCGCCCGATGGCCGAATCCTTCTCCAATCCACCTTCCGTCCCCGCTGCCGGGGCCGCGCCCGACGCGCCGCGTTTCCGCATCGAGTTTCCGCCCGATCTGCCCATCAGCGCGCGCGCCGACGAGATCATCGGTCTGCTCGGCCGCCATCAGGTGATCATCCTCGCGGGTGAAACCGGCTCCGGCAAAACCACCCAGATCCCGAAAATGTGCCTCGCCGCCGGCGGCGGCACCCGTGGCCAGATCGCCTGCACCCAGCCCCGCCGCGTCGCCGCCCTGTCCGTCTCCCGCCGCGTCGCCGAGGAGCTCAACGTCGAATGGGGCCGCGCGGTCGGCTGCAAGATCCGCTTCGACGACCGCACCGCCCGCGACACCGTGGTGAAGTTCATGACCGACGGCATGCTGCTCGCCGAGGTCCAGTCCGACTCGCTCCTCCGCGCCTACGACACCATCATTCTCGACGAGGCCCACGAACGTTCGCTCAACTTCGACTTCCTCCTCGGCCACCTGCGCAACCTCCGCTTCAAGCGCCCCGAACTGCGCATCGTCGTCACCTCCGCCACGATCGACACCGAGGCCTTTTCCAAGGCCTTCGACGACGCCCCCGTCGTCCAGGTCTCCGGCCGCACCTTCCCGGTCGAGGTCGTCTACGCCCCGCTGGATTCCCTCGGCAGCGACGCCGCCGAGGGCGACGAACCCTCCGCCCGCCCCGAGGCCCTGCACTACGTCGACGGCGCGGTCGAGGCGGTGGAACGCATCCTCGGCGACGACCGCGGCGCGGCCTCCCCCGGCGGCGACATCCTCGTCTTCATGCCCGCCGAGCGCGATATCCGCGAATGCTGCGAGATCCTCGAGGGCCGCCACCGCTCCGCCGAGGTGATCCCGCTCTTCGGCCGCCTCTCCCAGGCCGAGCAGCAGCGCATTT
>JAIXVP010000287.1 GCA_027482905.1 Opitutaceae bacterium | reverse complement strand
CGGTGACGGTCACGGTGATCGCCTGGCTCGCACTGCCATCGGCCGAGGTCACCGTCAGGCTGTCCGTCGCCGTCTGGCCCGCGGTCAGTGCCTGCGTCGCCGCCCGCGTGTTGTCGAGCGCGTAGCTCCATGCGCCCGTCGTCGCATTGAACGTGAAGCTGCCATAGGTGCCATTCAGCGACGCCGGCGTGCGAAACACCGCCTCGCCGGCGGCAACATCGGCGATGTCCAGGTCGCCCGTGACACTGGAGCCGCTGCCCTCGGTGATGCTCCCGGACTCATCGCCTGTGATGCTCGCCGCATCATTCGCGCCCGTCACCGTCACCGTGATCGCCTGGCTGGGACTGCCATCTGCCGAGGTCACCGTCAGGCCGTCCGTGACTGTCTGGCCCTCCGTCAGCGCCTGCGTCGCCGCGCGCGCGTTGTCGAGCGCGTAGCTCCACCCGCCCGTCGTCGCGTTGAACGTGAAGGTCCCATAGGTCCCGCTCAGCGATGCCGGCGTCCGGAACACCGCCTCGCCAGTATCAACATCGGCAATGTCGAGATCGCCGGTGATGCTGGAACCGCTACCCTCGGTCACCGCGCCCGACGCATCGCCCATAATGCTCGCCGCATCGTTGGCGCCCGTCACCGTCACCGTGATCGCTTGGCCCGCGCTGCCGAATGCCGTACGGACATTCAGGGTCTCGGTCGCGATGGCACCACCGGCAAGCTGTTGCGTCGCAGCCCGAGTGTTGTCGAGTTCGTAGGCCCAGGCACCCGTCAGCACATCGAAGGCGAAGGTTCCGTAGGTCCCCGCCAGGGATGCGGGCGTCGCGAAGCGGCTCTCCCCAGAATCGCCCGGTATGACGTCCAGGTCCCCGAAGACGCGGGCGACACCATCCTCGATGACGCTTCCCGTCGCGGAACCGGTCACGCGCGCCGCGGCACCGCTGCCGCGCACGGACACCACCAGGATCTGCTCCGCCGTACCGTCGAGCGAGACGATCCGCAACTCATCCGTCCTGACATCGCCGCTCGACAGGGCCCGGGTTGCCCCGCCGCTGTTATCGAGCGCGTAGGTCCAGACGCCAGTCGAGACATCGAAGGTGAAGCTGCCATAGGTGCCGACCAGCGAGGCGGGCGTGCGGAACGCGGCCTCCCCCCGATCCGGGTCCGTCACGCTCACATCGCCCGTCAGCGTCAGCGAACTGCCCTCCCGCAGCGTGCCCACGGGCAGGGTCGCGATCTGCGCGGCATCATTCGCGCCGGTCACGTTGATGGTGATGGACAGCGTCGCCGCGCCATCCGCCGTCGTGACGGCCAGGACATCCTGCACGGACTGTCCGCCCGGCAGCGCCTGCGTCGCCGCCCGGCCGTTGTCGAGGCGATAGGTCCAGGCACCGGTCGAGGCATCGAAGGTGAAGCGGCCATAGACGCCATCGAGCGACGCCGGGGCGCGATAGCCGCTGCCGCCCGCCCCGCCCGCACCGGGCGGTAGCGCGCCGCCGATGACGTCTGCGCTGTCCTCCGTGATGAACCCGGTGGAGGTCCCGCCGGCGGCGTTGCTGCCGCCAAGCGCGCGGCGCGTGCCATCCCCGAACACGACGAATTCTGCCGCGATCGCGACGGCGGTGCCGGTATCGCCATCGGCCGCGTCGATGTCGATGATCGTCGTGGTATTCCCGGTCGTCAGCAGGCTGTATCCGCTGGCGGCACCGGCGAGACGCACCTCATCGATCCCGCTGCCGCCATCCAGCGTATCGGCCCCGCCGCCGCCCGACAGCGTGTCAGCGCCCGCACCGCCCGAGAGCCGGTTCGCGCCTGCATCGCCCGCCAGGCTGTCCGCACCGCGGCCGCCCAGCACATCCTCGATACCCCGGATGGTATCGCCTTCGGCCTCGCCACCCGCGGCCGCGCCGGTTGCCAGGTTGATCAGCACGCCAGCCCTGTCCGTCGCGTAGGACAGCAGGTCCCGCCCGAGGCCGCCCTCCAGCCAATCCCCCTGCACGCCGCCGAGCAGCGTGTCCGCGCCCGCCTCGCCCAGCAGCGTATCCGCCCCCGCCAGGCCGGAGAGGAAGTCGCCACCGTCGCCGCCGGAGAGCGTGTTCGCGGCGCCGGCACCGGTCAGCGTATCCGCGCCCGTCCCCCCGATCACCGCGTCGATGCTGGCGATCGTGTCGCCCGCCGCCTCCCCCCCCGTGCCGCGGCCGGTGGTGAGGTTCACCGCGACGCCATCGCTGTCCGTGGCGTAGCTGACCGCGTCCACCCCGCCACCCCCGTCCAGCCGGTCCGCCCCGCCGCCGCCCGACAGCGTGTCAGCGCCCGAACCGCCCAGCAGCAGGTTCGCGCCTGCATCGCCCACCAGGCTGTCCGCACCGCGGCCGCCCAGCACATCCTCGATACCCCGGATGGTATCGCCCTCGGCCTCGCCGCCCGCGGCCGCGCCGGTTGCCAGGTTGATCCGCACGCCGGCCCTGTCCGTCGCGTAGGACAGCAGGTCCCGCCCGAGGCCACCCTCCAGCCAATCCCCCTGCGCGCCGCCGAGCAGCGTGTCCGCGCCCGCCTCGCCCAGCAGCGTATCCGCCCCCGCCAGGCCGGAGAGGAAGTCGCCACCTTCGCCGCCGGAGAGCGTGTTCGCGGCACCGGCGCCGGTCAGCGTATCCGCGCCCGTCCCGCCGATCACCGCGTCGATGCTCACCAGCGTGTCGCCCGCCGCGTCCCCGCCAGTGCCGCGGCCGGTGGTGAGGTTGACCGCGACGCCGACGCTGTCCGTGGCGTAGCTGACCGCGTCCACCCCGCTGCCGCCATCCAGCCGGTCCGCCCCGCTACCGCCCACCAGCGTGTCGGCGCCCGAACCGCCCGAAAGCCG
>JAIXVP010000411.1 GCA_027482905.1 Opitutaceae bacterium | reverse complement strand
CGGCCGGGGCGGTGGCGAGGGCGGCGAGGGTGGCTTCGGCGACGCGGGGGATGCCAAGGAAGGGCAGGCGGCCGGCGAGGAAGGCGGCGACGGCGACCTCGTTGGCGGCGTTGTAGACCGCCGGGGCGGCCCCGCTGCGTGCCAGGGCTTCGCGGGCCAGGCGCAGCATGGGGAAACGGCCCTCGTCGGCGGGGCGGAATTCGAGGGTCAGCAGGCGGTCGAGCGAAAGGGCCGCGTCGGTGCCGACCGGGCCGCGCGCCGGGTGCAGCAGGGCGTGCTGGATGGGGAAGGTCATCGACGGCGGGCAGAGCTGGGCGAGCATGGCGCCGTCGGTGAACTCGACCAGGCAGTGCACGATGCTCTGCGGGTGGATGACGGCGGCGCACTGCTCGGGGCGCAGGTCGAAGAGCACGGCGGCCTCGATCAATTCGAGGCCCTTGTTGGCGAGGGTGGCGCTGTCGACCGTGATCTTCGGGCCCATGGCCCAGTTCGGGTGGCGGAGGGCGTCGGCCACGGTGGCGGAGGCCAGGCGCTCGGCGGGCCAATCGCGGAAGGCGCCGCCCGAGGCTGTCAGCACGACGCGGCGGACCTCGGCGTGGGCGTGGCCCTGGAGGCATTGGAAAACGGCGTTGTGCTCGGAATCGACCGGGAGGAGGCGCGCGCCGGATTTCTTCGCGGCGGCGAGCACGTGGGCGCCGGCCAGCACGAGGATTTCCTTGGAGGCGAGGGCGAGGTCCTTGCCGGCGGCGAGGGCGGCGAGGGCGGGGCGCAGGCCGGCGACGCCGACCACCGCGACCAGCACCACGTCGGCTTCGGGCAGGGTGGCGAGCGACTCCAGGCCCTCGACGCCGGGCGCGTGCAGGGTGGCGCCGGGCGGGAGATTTTCCCGGGCGGCGGCGGAGGCGGCGGGATCGAAGAGGGCGAGGTGGCGGACGCCGAACTCGCGGGCGACGGCGAGGAGTTTGTCGGTGTTGGCGTGGGCGGCGACGCCGACCAATTCGAGGGCGTCGGGGTGGGCGCGCAGGACGCGGAGGGTGTTTTCCCCGATCGAGCCGGTGGCGCCGAGCAGGACGACTCGTTTGCGGCGGGGGGCGGACGGGGCGGGGGCCATGGGGCGGCGGCTCAGAGCCCGTGGAGAAGGGCGAACGCGATGTAGCCGGCCGGCGCGGTCAGGATGAGGCTGTCGGACAGGTCG
The DNA here is from genome assembly GCA_027482905.1 of Opitutaceae bacterium. Classification (GTDB taxonomy): domain Bacteria; phylum Verrucomicrobiota; class Verrucomicrobiia; order Opitutales; family Opitutaceae; genus IMCC26134_A. The sequence continues at coordinate 9,140 of JAIXVP010000411.1, read as the reverse complement.
AACATGCCGCCGATACCGGGGATGGCGTGGCCGGCGTCCTTGGTGTCGGCGCGGCGTTTGATCACCGACTCGATCAGATCCGACACGATCGCGAGCATGGCGATGGGCACGGCGATGAGGGCGGCGCGTAGCGGGGTGAACTCGGGCGGGTAAAGGTGGGCGAGGAAGTGGGCGAGGGCGGCGCCGACCCCAGCCGAAATCAGCACGCCGCCGACCGCGCCTTCCCAGGTTTTCTTCGGGCTGATGACGGGCGCCATCTTGTGGCGGCCGAAGGCGAGGCCGGAGAGCAGGGCGCCAACATCGCAGAACTTCGACACTGCGATCAGCCAGATTACCAGCATCAAGCCGGAGCGGGCCTCGACCGTGATGCGGACCAGAAACGAGAGCATGAACGGCACGTAGAGCACGCCGAAGAGCGACCACGCGAGGGTTTCGACGCGGTTGTCGGGGCGGCGTTCGCCGATCACCCGCAGGGCAAAAACCACCACGGCGGCGGCGAGGATGGTGCCGGGGGCGGCGAGTTCGGGCGCGGCGGGCAGGAGCCGGGTGGCGTAGAACGGCGCGAGCATGATGAGCGCGCCGAGGGTCATGCCGACCTTGTCGAAGGGATCGAGGCCCATGCGGTGGACCATCTGGTAGAACTCGCGCAGGGTGAGCACCCCGACGGCGGAGATCAGCCAGACGCCGCCGGTGACGCCGAAGAAGTGGATGCAGCCGATGACGACGGCCCAGAGGCCGAAGGTGCTGAGAATGCGTTGACGCATGAAGGGAGGGGTGGGGTGGGCGGACCGGCGCGGAAACGACCGGAACTTGGCCTAGATGATGGCCGGGGCGGGCTCGGTGGCCCGGGCGGCGGCCGGGCCGGGGTGGGAAACTTGTTCGCCGGTCAGGCCGTAGCGGCGCTCGCGGCGGCGGTATTCGTTGACCGCCGCCTCCAGCTCGGCGCGGCCGAACTCGGGCCAGAGGACGGGGGTGAAGACGAACTCGGCGTAGGCGGACTGGACGAGGAGAAAGTTGCTCAGGCGGGTCTCGCCGGAGGTGCGGATGACGAGGTCGGGGTCGGGCAGGTCGCGGGTGTAGAGGTGGCGGGCGAAACCCTCCCAGGTGTCGGCGTCTTCCAGGCGGGCGGTGCCGGCGGCGACGGCGGCGGCGAAGGAGCGGGCGGCGTCGAGCACCTCGGTGCGGGCGCCGTAGTTGAGCGCGAGCACGAGGGTGTGGCCGGTGCAGTGGGCGGTGGCGGCTATGGTGTCGAGCAGGGCGGCGCGGGCGCGGGGCGGCAGGGCGTCGATGCGGCCGATGGCGCGGAGGCGGACCTGGTCGCGGATCATGTCGGCTTTTTCGCGGGCGAGGAAGGTTTCCAGCAGGGCCATCAGGCCGCCGACCTCGTCCTCGGGCCGGCGCCAGTTCTCGACCGAAAAGGCGTAGAGCGTGAGCATGCGGATGCCGAGGGCGCGGGCGGCGTGGGTCACGGTCCGCACGGACTCGACGCCGCGGCGATGGCCTTCGAGCCGGGGGAGGCCGCGCCGGCGGGCCCAGCGACCGTTGCCATCCATGATGATGGCGACGTGCTCGGGCACGGGAAGCAGGGCGGGAACGGATGACATGCGCGGGAAAAAGGCGGCGGGTGGTAAAAACGAAAGGGTCGGTCTAGCCCTGCCGCCGGGCCCGGGGCAATGCCAGAACTCCGGCCGGGCGCCGCCGTCGCGAACGTTGGCTCGACGTGGGCTTTTACCGCTGTAACATTTGTGAAACGCGGGTCCTTTGCCCTAGGCGGGTAGCCGCCGAACGGTAACGTCCGTAACGATTTCGTCCCTACAACCTGCTTTCTCCACCATGCCGGACTCCACCGCCTCAGCCGCCGCCAAGAAGATTCTCGTCGTCGACGACGAGACGGATGTCACCGAGCTGCTCGCGTATACGCTCAAGGCCAAGGGCTACACGGTCGAGACCCTGAACGACCCCAACCGCAGCATCGGTTTTGCGCGGACCTTTTTGCCCGACCTCGTGGTGCTCGACGTGATGATGCCCGACCTCAACGGCACTCAAATCTGCCGCATGCTGCGGGCCGACCCGAAGCTCAAGAAGGTCCCGGTGATTTTCCTTACCGCCAAGGCGGAGGAGAGCGACCGCATCCAGGGGCTGGAGACGGGGGCGGACGACTACCTCTGCAAGCCCTTTAGCACGAAGGAACTGGTTTTGCGCATCCAGACCATCCTGCGGCGGGTGAACGACGGCGCGCCCGAGGTGCCGAAGCTCATCACGGCCGGCCAGATCGTGCTCGACGGCGAGCGTCACGCCGTGACGGTCGCCGATCAGCCGGTCGAGTTGACCGCGACCGAGTTTAAACTGCTCCGGCTCCTGATGGAGCGCCGGGGCCGGGTGCAGACCCGTGAGCATTTGTTGATCAACGTCTGGAACTACGAGACCGAGATCGAGACCCGCACGGTGGACACCCATGTGCGCCGCCTGCGCGAAAAATTGGGCGGCGAGGCCGACTGGATCGAGACGATCCGCGGCGTCGGCTACCGCTTCGCCGAGCGGCGCTCCTCCGAGGCGGCGAACACCTGAGGCGACCCGCGCCCGGTCCGCTTTCGCCGGGGTCGATCGATTCGCCGCGTCCGCGGCGTGATCCGGCCTCGCGCGCGGGGCGAGCTTGGTTTCGTTTGTCCCCGTCCCGATGCTCATTCTCGCCCTCATCGCCCTCACGATCGCGGTCGGGTTTTTGCTGATCCGCCACCAGCACCACCGCCGGGCGGTCGCGGCCCTGCGCGAAGCTTTGATCGCGCGGCGTTCGCTGCTCCGCGACGACCTGCCGGGCGCGCTCGGGCCGGGGTGGGACGAGCTTTGCACGACCGCCGGGGCGCTCGTCGAGGAGGTCAACCGCCTCGACCAGCAGCACACCGGCCAGATCGCGCAACTCGAGGCGACGCTCGGCTCGCTTCAGGAGGCGGTGCTCCTGATCGATTCCAACAACTACGTGCTCCTGGCCAACCAGGCCTTTCACGCCATTTTTCCCAAGGCCGGCCGCATTCTCGGCGAGCGGCTTGAACTCGCCCTGCACAGCGACGCCTTCCTCCGCCACGTCGCGGCGGTGCGGGCCGACCGCGCGCAGCCCCGCCAGGAAATCGAGTTCGTCGACGCGCAGGGCTCCACCTGGCTGGAGGTGACCGGTTCGGCCATCGGCCCTTTCAACGGCCGCAAAAATCCCGCGCTGCTCTTCGTGTTGCACGACATCACCCGGCAGAAGCGTCTGGAGAACGTGCGCAAGGAATTCGTCGCGAACGTCTCGCACGAGCTGCGCACGCCGCTTTCGGTCATCAAGGGCTATGTCGAGACCCTCGTGGATTCGCATGACGCCATGCCCTTGGCCGACCGTGATCGTTTCCTCAAAACCATCCAGCGCCACACCGAGCGGCTCAATTCGTTGCTGGAGGACTTGCTCGCCCTCTCGCGTCTGGAGTCGGCCAGTCCCGGGCTTGCCCGCGAGCGCGTTGACCTCGGCACTCTGCTGGCGGGAGCCTTGGACGATTACCGGGCCCGTCCGACCGCGGAAGGGCACCGCATCAGTCTCTCGGTGGATCCGGCGGTGCCGCCGCTTTTCGCCGACCCGCTCAAGCTCGGCCAGGTCGTGGACAACCTGGTCAGCAACGCCCTCAAATACACCCCGCGCGGCTCGCGCATCGACGTCGGCGCTCGGCTGCTTTCGCCGGAACTGGTCGAGGTCTCGGTGCGCGACAACGGCCCGGGTATCCCGGCCGAGGATCTGCCGCACGTCTTCGAACGCTTCTACCGGGTGGACAAGGGCCGCTCGCGCGAGAAGGGCGGCACCGGTCTCGGCCTCAGCATCGTGAAGCACATCGTGCAGCTCCACGGCGGCCGGGTGTGGGCGGAGAGTCGCTACGGCGACGGCACGAATTTTCTCTTCACCCTCCCGCTCCAGCCCATGGCCGCGTCCGCGGCGGGGAGGGCGAGCGCCGGGTCGGCTTCCCCGGCGGGTGCGGCGCGTTGAGGCGCGCTACTCGATCCGGCCTTCGTCGAAGTCGATCAGGTCGGGCACGCTGATGATCTGGCCCACGCGGTCGGCGCAGCCCATGGCGGTGAGCGCCTCGGCGAGGAACTTACGTCCCTCCTCGCTCAGGCCGCGCTGGCAGAGTTCGCGGTTCCACTTGATGGCCCGGACCGCGGCCGGAAGCAGGGCGCGCAGGCCGGCCTCGACCGCCGCGTCGTCACCCGGGGCGGTGGCGTGCACCATCGCCTCGACCGCGGCCGGGTCCACCCCGAGGTGCAAACAGAGAAAGCGGTCCAGCCCGCGCTTGTAGTTTTTCGCGTAGCTCTTGGGCAAAGATCCGTTCGCCTGCACGTAGCGGATCTTGGCGAGGAAACGCGGGAGGTAGAGGAGCCCGGTGGCGGGGTGGGGCAGGTAGGGCGAGGGCAGGCACGTGAGCACCTCGCCGGTCGAGCCGGGGATGGGTTTGGAAGGCATGGGAGCGATCAAAAAGAGACTTCCGCCCGCTTGCGGGGCAAGCGTCCAGGCCCAAGCGTTTCACCATGCCCCCCGTCATCATCTCCTCCTTCCGCCTCATCCCGGGCCTGCTGCTCGGCGCCCTTTCGTTGTCCGCCCAGGCTCCGGTCCCCGCCGCGCCGCCGTCACCGCCGGCCGGCCTCACCCGCGACGCGGGCAAGCTTTACGCCCAATTCTGCGTCTCCTGCCACGGCGAAAACCTCGATGGCGGACTCGGCGGCAGTCTGGTGGACGACATCTGGAAACACGGCGACGGCGGCGACGAGCACCTGACGCGCATCATCACCGGGGGCATCGCCACGCTCGGAATGCCCCCCTTTGGCGAGGTCCTGGACGCGCCGCGCGTGCGCGGGCTGGTGGTTTTTATCCGCGAAAAGGCCGCCCGCGCCCGCGAGGCCGGGACGTCCTACGCCAAGCCGCTCGATCCCGACGCGGTGGTGAAGAGCGAGGCCGCCTCCTTCCGGGTCGAGACCGTGGCCTCCGGCCTCGGCGTGCCGTGGTCGGTCGCCTTTCTGCCCGGCGACGAGGGTCTGCTCATCGCCGAGCGTTCCGGCGCCCTGCGCGCCTGGCGCGGCGGCGCCCTCGTGCCGGCGCCCATCGAGGGCACGCCCAAGGTCTGGGCCCAGGGTCAGGGCGGTTTGATGGTCGTCCAGGCCCACCCAGACTACGCCCAACCGGGCAATCGCTGGATCTACCTGGCGTTCAGCGACCCCGGCGAGGACGGCTCCGCCCTGACCGCCGTCGTGCGTGGACGGATACGCGACGGCCGCTGGACGGACGAGCAGGAGATCTACCGCGCCCCCCGCGCCCTCTACCGCAAGGGCGGCGTGCACTTCGGCACGCGGCTGGTGTTCGACCAGGGTTATCTCTTCTTCGGCATCGGCGAACGCGGGACGCAGGAGCAGGCCCAGGACCTGACCCGACCGAACGGCAAGATCCACCGCGTCTTCGACGACGGCCGCGTGCCGACCGATAATCCCTTCGCATCCGTTCCCGGCGCCCTGCCCACCATCTGGAGCTACGGGCACCGCAACCCTCAGGGCCTCGCGGCGCGGCCCGGCACCACCGGCGACGGCCTCGAGATCTGGGAAAACGAGCACGGCCCGCGCGGCGGCGACGAGCTCAACCGCATCAAACGCGGCGGCAACTTCGGCTGGCCGCTCATCACCTACGGCATGAACTACAACGGCACGCCCATCACCGCCGAGACCGCCCGCGACGGGCTGGAGCAGCCGGTCATCCACTGGACGCCCTCGATCGCGGTCTGCGGCCTCGATTTCTACGCGGGCGAGCGTTTCCCGGGTTGGAAGGGAAACATTCTGGTCGGATCCTTGAAACAACAGGAGCTGCGTCGCCTCGTCCTCGACGGCGGCAAGGTGAAATCCCAGGAGGTGTTGTTCCGCGGCATCGGCCGGGTCCGTGCGGTGCAGACGGGACCGGACGGGCTGGTCTACGTGTGTCTGGAAGATCCGGGTCGCGTGGTGCGGCTGGTGCCGGCCGAATAATCGGCGGCGCGCGGTATCAATCTTCCGGATAGCCGTAGGTCGCCGCCAGCGCCTGGAACGAACTCACCTGGGCGGCGACCCAAGCTTCGTTGCGGCCGAATTCCTCGGCGAGGATGGCGGCGACGCGGGGCGCGCAGGCCGAGGCGGCATGGGCGTCGAGCAACAGGCAGCGGGTGCGGCGCGAGAGCACGTCCTCGACCGTTTGGGCGGATTCTTCGCGCGCGGCGCGGCGGACTTCGGCCTCGAAGTAGGGCAGGCTGGGGTGGAGGATCTCCGAGCCGGGGCGGATGGGAATGGAGGCCCGCAGGGGCAGGTCGGCGGTGGGGCAGGGCTTGGGCGGCAAGCCGGCGACTTTCGCGGCGAGGTCCACGACCTCCTCGGCCATGGCGCGATAGGTGGTCCATTTGCCGCCGGTGACGGTGAGCAGGCCGCCGGGGCCGACCGAGATCGCGTGGTCGCGCGAGAGGCTCTTGGTTTCGGCGTCGGCCTCGCCCCGCACCAAGGGACGCTGCCCCGCGAAGACGCTCAGCACGTCCTCGGGCGAGGGATCGTCGGCGAGGTAGCGGCGGGCGTGTTCGAGCAGGAAGGCGCACTCCTCGGCCAGCGCGCGCGGCTCGGCCTCGGGCGCCGGCCGCGCGGTGTCGGTGGTGCCGACCAGCACGCGGTCGCGCCACGGGATGGCGAAGAGCACGCGCCCGTCGTCCGTCTTCGGCACCATGAGCGCGCTGGCTCCGGGCAAAAAACGACGGGGCAAAACGAGGTGGGCGCCCTGGCTCACGCTCACCATCGGAGCGGCGGCGGGGTCCTCGACGGTGCGCAGGGCGTCGACGAAGATACCGGTGGCGTTGATCACCTGGCGGGCGTGGACCATCAGCCCGCCGCCGCCGATGCGGTCGCGCGCGAGCACGCCAGTGATGCGCTCTCCCTCGCGGGCAAACTCAAGGACCTCGGCGTGGTTGAGCAGGACCGCGCCGTGGTCGGTCGCGGTCAACGCGAGGGTGACGGCGAGGCGGGCGTCGTCGAACTGGGCGTCGTGGTAGAGCACGCCGCCGCGCAGCCCGGCCGGCTCGATGTTGAGCAGGTGTTCCATCGTCTCCGCGCGGCTCAGCATGAGCGAGGGTCCGAGGGAAAGCGGGCCGGCGAGGGTATCGTAGAATTTCAGGCCGAGGCCGTAGAAGGTGCGGTCGGTGAGGCCGTAGGCGGGGATGACGAAATCGAGGTCGCGGACGAGGTGAGGGGCGTTGCGGGCGAGGCGGCCGCGTTCGCGCAGGGCGGTGCGAACGAGCTTGAGATCGCCCTGGCGGAGGTAGCGCACGCCGCCGTGCACGAGTTTGGTCGAGCGGCTGGAGGTGCCGCCGGCGAAGTCGCCGCGCTCAAGCAGGGCGACCGTGTAGCCGCGCGCGGCGGCGTCCACCGCCACACCCAAACCGGTCGCGCCGCCGCCGATCACGAGCAGGTCGAAGACCTCGCCGGCGCGGAGATTGTCGAGGGTGTAGGCGCGGTTCATGGGCGGGCCCAGTCGCGGGCGCGGGCGACGGCGCGGGTCCACTCGGCATGGCGGGCCGCGCGCGCGGCGGGGGCGAGCGCGGGCTCCACGCGGACCTCGCCGGACCGGTCGGCATTGAATGCGTTTGGCCCGATCACGCCCGCGCCGACGCCGGCGAGGGCGGCGGCGCCGAGCGCGGTGGTCTCGGGGTCGCGCGGTCGCACTACGGGGCGGCCGAGCAGGTCGGCTTGGAGGCGCAGGAGCGGCACGCTTTGGCTGGCGCCGCCGTCGACCCGCAGCTCGGGCAAAACGAGGCCGGCGTCCTGTTCCATCGCGGCGAGAAGATCGACGGTCTGCATGGCGATGGATTCGAGGGCGGCGTGGCAGACGTGGGCGCGGTTGACGCCCCGGGTCAAGCCGACGAGCGCGCCCCGGGCGTGAGGGTCCCAGTGCGGCGCGCCGAGGCCGGCGAAGGCGGGCACCAGCCAGGCCCCGCCGGCGTCGGGCACGGAGGCGGCGAGGGCGTCGAGTTCGGCGGCGGAGTCGACCAGTTTCAGCTCGTCGCGTAGCCATTGCACGACCGCGCCGGCGGCGAAGACGGCGCCCTCCAGCGCGTAGGTGGCGCGGCCGCCGAAACGCCAGGCGGCGGTGGCGAGCAGTTGGTGGCGGGAGACGACCGGGGCGGCGCCGGTGTTGAGCAGGAGGAAACAGCCGGTGCCGTAGGTGGCCTTGGCAGAGCCGGGGGTAAGGCAGCCCTGGCCGAAAAGGGCGGATTGCTGGTCGCCGACGACGGCGGTCACGGGCGCGCCGGCGCCGGGCAGGCCGGAGGCAATTTCGCCGAAGACGCCGGCGGTGTCGCGCACCTCGGGCAGCACGGAGGCGGGGATGTTAAACAAGCGTAGGAGTTCCTCGTCCCACGCCAAGGATTGCAGGTTAAGAAGCAGGGTGCGGGAGGCGTTCGAGACGTCGGTGGCGTGGACGCGGCCGGCCGTGAGGTGCCAGAGCAGCCAGGTGTCGACGGTGCCGAAGGCGAGGTGGCCGGCTTCAGCGGCGGCGCGGGCTCCGGGCGTGTGGTCGAGCAGCCAGGCGAGTTTGGTGGCGGAGAAATAGGGATCGAGGCGGAGGCCGGTGCGTGCGGCGACGAGGGGTTCGGCGCCGGCGGCGCGGAGGGATTCGCAGTGGTCGGCGGTGCGGCGGTCCTGCCAGACGATGGCGGGGTGGACGGGCACGCCGGTGCGGCGATCCCAGAGCAGGGTGGTTTCGCGCTGGTTGGCGATGCCGACGGCGGCGAGGTCGGCGTCGGTCAGGCCGGCGCGGGCGAGGGCTTCGGTGGCGCAATCGCGCGTGGTGGTCCAGAGGTCGGCGGGGTCGTGTTCGACCCAACCGGGGCGGGGGTAGTGTTGGGCGAATTCACGCCGCGCGGAGGCGAGGGGCCGGCCGGCGAGGTCGTAGACGATGGCGCGCGACGACGTGGTGCCCTGGTCAAGGGCCAGAAGGTGGCGGCGGGGCATGGGGCGGGGTGGAGCTGCTGCCCGCCGACGAGATCGACTGCCTCGTGAAGGGCATGGGCTTCCTGATGTCGCACGTGCCCAGCGAGGCGTACACGTTCCACGGCCGGCGGCTGGTG